>JAJYZU010000099.1 GCA_021799755.1 Thermoplasmata archaeon | reverse complement strand
CAAACCTGACGCTGGCAGAACCCACGGCTCCAGTGGATGCTTTTCTCCTCGCCTATTCCTCGTTGTCTCCCTATTCAACGGCTAAATACTCTGCAAAGAACAGCTATAACGTCACAGGCTGGCAGAATGTCACTTCCTCTTCTTCCGTGGACTTGAAGATAGCCACGACCGAGGTGGTGAACTACGACCCATCAATAACCACGCAACCAACTGTCTCATTCGTCACTGGTTCTGAAGCCCAGGTGTCATTCACGACATCTGAAACAATCTCAGGCGAGAAAGAGAATATTGCTATTAACTGGGGAGACGGGCATACTACAACATTATCATCCCAGACCCCAGGCGCATTCACAGAAACGCACATTTACTCAGGAAGTTATGCCAACTCCTTCAGCCAACAGGAAAGCGTCTATGTCACTGTTACGAACATCCCGAATTACGAACCCTCCCAATACCAGCTCACCACTACTTCCAACACTTATACATACTCATTCTCATCAGTCCTCACCCCATCTGCGCCAGGCACAATCCTCAATGAAGGGCAGTATGCATGGATGAACGTCACTACATACCACGTCTCGTTCACATCGGTCTCAGTCCTTGTCAACGGCATACAGACCACTTCCATCCAGGTGTCATCAACATCATGGAAGGTCACATCTCCCGAATTCGCACTGACATTCGGGCCAACGGTGCAGTGGACATTTGCAAGTCCGCAGGTGACGGATACGGAAATCGTGCAGTATGGCACTAACATCGTCCCGACACTCAATTCCTCATATTTAGTTGCACTCTACTCTAACACTGCGACCTCCTCATATCCAATCACTTTATCCAACGTGCCGTCAGGAACCGGATTCTATCAGCAACTTCTCACAATCGGGAATTCAACCAATCCAATCAGCAAATATGGCATCAACACGGCAGGTTCAAACATCCAGTTCGCCGCTTCCAATGGTACGAGGTTGTATGCATGGGAGCAGTCCGTCAATTCAAGTTCAATTCAGGTCTGGGTCAAGAATTTCAATGGTTCAAATCAGATCAATATGGAAGTCATGCCCAGCTTTGAAAATCTTTTCAGTGCGAATGGGTATTTGGGAGAAGCTCCGCAGTTGAGTTCAGTTTATGGGCAGAATGACAATGGAAAAATGGTTTTTAATTATTATACAAATTTTGCTGGATTTTTTCCATCGGCTCATGGTGGTGGAGGACAATTTAGCAATGGAATATATTATAGTGCTGATTCAGCAGGTTATGTAAATATCAGCAATGGTTTAACTGTCACCGAAGGTTATGACGCTTCTGGTTCTAATACAGGAATAACACTGCCGTACAACGCAACCAGCAGGATGGTTTTTTATGCAGATATAACAGGATACACCTTGTTTGGCGGCAGTGCAAACAGAAATGTCAACCCACAGGGATTGGGGTGGTCTCAATCGGGAGGAACATATTATATGAGATATGGAGCAAGCCTCACAGGAAATCTATACTATGGCAGGAACGGGTTCGGCGCTGGGGAGTATGGTGTTTCTGAGTCTGTAGTATCAGGATATACTATATATGGCGCATCTACAGGGCTAAATGGTGTATATCAAAATTCATCAAGTTATTTATATACATATGCCCCCTCTGGGACATCCCTGTATGTGATAAACCCCTCCACAACGCTATCTCAGAGCCAACCGGGATATCCATTGATTGGAGACTGGAATAATGCATTAAACACCACTCTTTCTGTTCAGTATGCTTTCATCGCTACTCCTGCTGGTACAAGCAATATCATGCCCACAGCCAGCATATCAAGCACAGGATCGGTATTTCAGGCGAATGCCACGTCATTCAACACCACTCACCAGCACTATATGACATTCGCACCATACGAATACAATCTCTCTCAGGGCATGTACACGTATTCAATCCCAGATTCCTTTGACGTGAAGTACGTAACGCTTTACTACAACGCTTCATGGACTCTCGAATATGCTTCGTATGTGTATGAAACTGGAACAATGGAAACAACAAGCGGTTCCATGCCATTCATCACGTTTTTGAATGTTGCGAACATAGGAACGATAACTGTCACTTTCAACGAACCGATTGTTATAGGGCAACCTCTCGGAACGATGTCATTGGGAGTTCTCCCGTCTATCGCAATAAATGGCTACGCATTCTTCGAGTTGCCGAACAACCTGCTGCATTGGACTGCCAATGGACAGCCAATCAATCCCAACGGATTTGACGTGGTTGTCGGGAAACCTGTGACGGTAAAAGCATTCTCTGGTTCTAACGTCATAGTATACAACAAAACCATTATCCCAACGTCTGCCAATTTCTTCCTGCAGGCATACGTGAACGTCACACAGATGCAATTCATAAACTTGAACAGCACGGTCGAGGTACAGGTCAGCGCAACGTCAAACGGGACGATTCAGGGCGAAGTCCAGCTGAGTCCGTACGGAACAGGTCTTTCTTCGCAGGACTTGTACCTGCCTTCTGGAAAGTATTCGTGGAATTACACCGAACTCAACTACACCACGGGACAGATTGTCAGGACAGTATCAGTTTCACCAGATACATACAATGGTATGAACTGGATAACCATCCAGGGATTCACGATCTATCAGATGGGAGACCAGCTGAAATATGCAAATAACAGCATACAGAGCGCAATACAGACTCTCAAGATAATCATCTCACTGAACGACACCACAATCAAGAACCTCGTCCTCGGCATATCGCTCAACCTCAACGCTACGAACTCGTCAATAGGCAACCTGCTGACAAAGGTGCTGGTTAATGAATCCCTGCTGAAATCAATCATCAACAACAATAATATCACAATCTCCCAGAAGCTGTCCGCACTTGATTCGACTATAAACGTCCTGAAGACCAACATGACTGCGCTGTTTAAGTTCACTGATGACCTGATGAACACAACAAACATCTCGATTCAAAATAAGTTGAGCGTCATTGATTCGCTGATAAACTCTAATCAGGTTGCGCTCACAACGAAGATAAACTACGTTGAGACCATCCTGAACCAGAGTTTGCTAACGCTCACTAACAAGATAGATTTCGTTGACTCGCTCCTTAACTCTACTTCTCTCAGCATCAGCAACAAGATCAGTTTTGCTGATTCGTTATTGAACACGACGTTCACCGAGATACACAATGAAATAAAGTATGCAAACTCGCTCATAAACAGCTCGAACATAACGATACTGAATCTGATAAGAACAACCAACACGACTCTCTACAACCAGCTTGTGAATGTAATCACAGAGATAAGCAACACCAATACAAGCATCCATAACCAGATTACTACAGTATTAACGGACCTCAAGACCTATAACTCAACAATCTACAACCAGACACTTAGTATAATCACAAAAATCACCAACATGAATACTACGGTTCTGAGTCAGATAACGAATGTATTGACAACGATTAGGAATGACAACTCTACTATCTACAATCAGACCCTTAAGGTCTATTCCACACTTGTAAATGATAACTCTACACTATACAGGCAGACAGTGTCTATCCTCACTGAATTAAAGAACTATAACTCATCCATATACAACCAGACACTCAAAATCCTCACCACAATAGATAACATCAACACAACTCTATATAACCAGATTGTCAATGTCCTGACGAAGGTTGAAAATACCAATGCAACACTTTACAACCAAATACTGAACGTACTTACAAAAGTCAAGAATGACAACTCCACCATCTTTAACCAGACTCTCAAGATACTCACCCAGCTGAGCAATGATAATTCTTCGCTTTATTCACAGACTCTCAAGTTGATTACGGATGTAACAAATACGAATACAACTGTCAAGAATGAGGCATTGACAATATTGGCCCAGATGAAGGCATACAATTCCACAATCTACAACCAGACACTTAGTATAATCACAAAAATCACCAACATGAATACTACGGTTCTGAGTCAGATAACGAATGTATTGACAACGATTAGGAATGACAACTCTACTATCTACAATCAGACCCTTAAGGTCTATTCCACACTTGTAAATGATAACTCTACACTATACAGGCAGACAGTGTCTATCCTCACTGAATTAAAGAACTATAACTCATCCATATACAACCAGACACTCAAAATCCTCACCACAATAGATAACATCAACACAACTCTATATAACCAGATTGTCAATGTCCTGACGAAGGTTGAAAATACCAATGCAACACTTTACAACCAAATACTGAACGTACTTACAAAAGTCAAGAATGACAACTCCACCATCTTTAACCAGACTCTCAAGATACTCACCCAGCTGAGCAATGATAATTCTTCGCTTTATTCACAGACTCTCAAGTTGATTACGGATGTAACAAATACGAATACAACTGTCAAGAATGAGGCATTGACAATATTGGCCCAGATGAAGGCATACAATTCAACAATCTACAACCAGACAGTAAATATCCAAAATATACTAAACCTAGTGCAGAGCGTTGTCGGAAATATCAATTTCAACCTTACGACAAAGGTTAATTTCATGGATTCCCTGGTCAACT
>JAJYZU010000098.1 GCA_021799755.1 Thermoplasmata archaeon | reverse complement strand
AAATAGACAGAGACGGGCGATCTGATCATGGAAAGCTCAATGACAGATTTTGTCATGCGCTGCGCCTCATCGTAGATCACGAGGTCCAGTCCGTCCTTAATGAAGGAATCCCTGAAGTTTGGCTCACCTATGCCGGTTCCGTAAAACCCGGTGGAGTAAAACTGGAGAAGATCCCTCACTCTTGGATCAACAGATTTTCTTAGGGTGTTGATAAGACGGTTGTTTCTGTACCCGAGAAGGGCATGGAAACCCTGGCTCACCGCAGTGAAAAGCATGGTAAGTGCGACAAGAGTTTTTCCGGATCCCATGGTGCCCCTTATTAAATAAACCGTAGATTCCCCTTTCCTCAGATTCAACAGCACTCTTCCCACTGCAACGGACTGATCAGAGGAAAGGCCTAAACCGCTACCCTGGAGTGCTCTTGATGGCGATTCAAGCAGGCGGTCCTTATTCATTTTCACAAAGTCTATCAGGGGTTTTGAAAACACAAAATGTCCCTCAATTATTTTCTCTACGTCTTCACGATTCCCGGGGTTTTCCCGTATCGGCGAGATCTTCCTGCTCAGTTCCTCGGGGGAATAAAAGATCTGGCAATCCTTTCCGTCGGTGGTATGATACATCATTACACAACTGTCGAAATTCATATCCTTACCGGCGCTGTGGAAATTCTGAAATTTGGACAGATAATTTTCTGCCTGATAGCAGGGAGGAGGTTGCATTCCAAGATCGGTGCTTACCACATATTCGTTCAGCTCCTCATATTTCTTCCACCCTTTCATCTCGATTAGCAATGCCCTTCCTGAACCCACCAGAATGAAATCAACCCTTTCAAGACCTATTGGAAAGATATACTCTATTATGACCGGTATGCCATCGGCGACTGATTTTTTTAGTATGTCTATCGACCCGGACCATGACTGACTGAGGCTTATAGTGGGTCTCTGTGAGAAGATGCGATAATAGTTTTCTGTGATCTGTTCCAGTAGTTCCTTCTTATCAGTGCTGGAGAATTCAAATGTCAAACCAAGGAAAGAATCGCCGGATTTCACAGATTAGAATACCGTAATCTGTTAATTAAGGTTGTTTTAGAAAAAGTGGAATAATGGTAAAAATTATTGTATATATAATCAGGTCATGCCCTGGCGAGCTGGCTCATGGAACTGATCTCCCGCGTGGACGGAACACCATAACTCTTTATCTTCTCAATATCAACGCCAGCCTTTCTCGCAATCCTCTCAACATATTTTAGCATCAGGAAACCGCCACCGGAAATCAGGGATCCTGTGCCTGCTCTGGCAAAGAAATTGCCCTCTGTATCACGGAAACCGTCCCTCGCAGCTATCTTGGCAAGATGCAGGTATGATGCATAATAAACTGCAAGCTGATCCCTGGTTAGAAGGCTCTTGTTCAGCGTATGCGACTTTATCCTGCCGAGAGGAACATTCACAAGCGGCGTGATGGTGAATTCAAATGGCCTGCCGTCAACAAAGGAGTGACTCAGATTGTTAATCATACCAATAGTATCCCAGTAATCCTCCTCCGTCTCTCCCTCCTGCCCCACCTGAATTGTAAATGCAGGTCTCCAGTAATTTCTGGTCTCAACGTAAACACCCTGCCATACGATTTCCCTCCAGGATCCATCCGGTCCAATGTGAAGGGGAAGTGTCTTGTTTGGCATGTGCTTCTTCGCCAGTTCATCGCTTCCGGTCTCAACCCCGGTCTGAACGCCAATCCAGTTTTTAGGGCCGGCCTTCAGGATTTTGGAAAATTTCGCTATCATATCCGGATATCCTGCCGGTATTGAAATTCTGCCATGCGTCGGGTTGGAGGTCTCTATTCCCGGTACAGACATTGCTGCGTTGAAGAGATCGGTGAGAGCCTCCTCATTTGGAGCGAACATGTTTCCGTGCTTGTATCCGAATATCTCATCAGAATGCAGCCATGCGTTCTTGATTCCGGCTCTTGTATTCACTGCAAGTTCTCTTGCAACCATTTCAGGAGAATAGTACCTCAAAGGCCTCAGCGTGACTTCGCAAAAGTCGCATCCAACACCGCATCCCCTCATCACCTCCACCATGCCTTTCACTGAAGGGTTTACTATTTCAGGAATGTCTTCCAGCTTCGGATACGCACTCGCAGAGATCCCTCTGGCGATAAACCTGTCATCCTTCTTCAGGACCCTCCGGAAATGATCATCATAGGACATATAGCCGCGGTAGAAGAGCGACGGATCAATGTTATCTTCGACAATCTGCTCGAAAAGAAGTGGGGCAATATCGTCGGCCTCACCCTGGAATATATAATCAAATTTGTACTGTTCTATGGTCTCTGGCATTACCGTAAATTCCCAGACACCGGGACCACCCACTATCAATTTGGCCTTTTTTCCTTTTCTTATGGCGTTTATCTTTGCAATAAGTTCCTCCCAGTCTCTTCGCACCCATGCCATCATTTCCCCGCCCATGAGGGCGTAGTATGACATGGTGGTCGGTCCGGTTCCAAGGGGATCCATTGTGGTTATGCCAATTATTTCGGTATCGTCCTTTATGAAATTCTGGAGATAGTCCTCATGTGCCACAACGACATCTTTTCGATCGTATTTTCTCAAGAGCGAAGCTTCCAGTTTCCGCAATGCGTATGGTGCAAAGAGAAGTTCACCATTTGGCCTGGCTGGAGGAGCAGGTCCTCTCAGGAATTTGTATATCGAAGCAGGTATGCTTCTGGAAGGTGCACAGGGGAGAAAATCTAACAGTGGAAAGTTTCTGTATTCATAACTCAAAGTACTGTCTGATACAAGAACAAATTTAGTCATTCACTCACCTATTGCGAAATTATGTAGATTATGATAATTAATAAATGTTATGTAAACACTGTGAGCAAAAGGGTTATGGGATGGATAGTGTTACGCCAAGCATCTTTTGCTTGATATTGGATCAATTTGAAAAATCTCTGATCTGATCTTCTGGAGGCAATCTTAATGACTGCTTCCATTAGTGGGATCAGACCAAAACTTTAAGGACTATCGGGCGGATGCGCGAATCAAATGATAATAAAGATAGGGGTGTCAACTGCGGTCATTTCCCATTATTATCTTGTAGGCCGGGCTGATAACCATTTCCGCACTGCCAATTATGAACAACAGTATTCCGGTTGAAAACGATCCCAGAAAAAAAAGAATGCTTCCAGCAAGAAACATTATTCCAGATATCAGGTCATTGTACAATATAGCTCTTTGAAATTTTTTAGCGTTGATCAAGTGTTTGCACCACGGAAAGGATATATGTATCAGATAAATAATCAACTGATGCAGCTTAGGAGAGCCAGAAGTAAATTTGATCAGGACAAGGATGTGTTATTGAGGAGTTACATAGCCCAGGGAATAAAGCTGCTCTACATGGACAGAAAACATTATTTTTCTGAGAGAAGCAGGGACTATGCCAAGATAAAGGAGATTCTCGAACACATATCAGGTGAAATAAACGGCATGGTCGATGAACAGCCTAGAATGCTGGTCCCGTCTGAGGATGGCTTCCATTACGAAAAACTGAGCCAGGAAATGGCAGACGAAATCACGGGCTTTCTTAACTTCATCACCGAACTTCCTCCCCCCTCATACAAGATCATTTCCAAGTGGCGGAAGAGTGCTGACATAGGGATGATGCGAATCCCCACTCTTACCTTCATTCTGTATTCAACACTGGAATTCAAGGTTCCCAGGTACTATTCAAGCAAGATCGATGATTATGCGTGCATATCCGCTGCAATAATAGATATTCTTAGAGAATCTTCAGGCAGCCCCAAGGTTGGGGAAATCGGTGAAAAGATTGGAGAAAGCTTTGGTGGCAAGATAAACGAGGAATTGAAAAATGAATACAAAAAAAATATAATTGAATGGGAAAGACTGGGGCTACTTATCTAGCCCCATTTATGTTTATTTCTTCGTTGACGGCAGCACTAGTTTCGGGAATCCATGTTCATGCTTGTATGATGCCAGGGCAATTTCCTCCAGTGTGAGACCTTTTGTTTCTGGTGTGTAGAATATGGTAAAGAGGAAAGCACCAACCATCACAATCAGCAGGACAGTAAAGAACCCGGCATGTCCCAGTACTGTTGGTTTCGAAAGATACGGGAACAGGAATGCGGAAAGGAATGATACTATCCTTGTTATTCCAGTTGCTCCGCCCATCGATGAGGATCTGAGCTTCGTTGGAAGCAACTCTATCGCGTAAAGTCCCATCGTGTTGCCAGGTCCAAGGTTTCCGATTCCATAGTCTATGATGAATGCCAGTATTCCTATCCCGAGGAACAAAGCACCCGTACCCTCGGACGCAAAGAAGAACAGAAGCATTGCAATAGCCATGCCGCCGAAACCGATTATCTGCAGAGGTCTTCTACCCACCCTGTCGTTGAGCATAACTGCCCCGAACGCACCAAGGAATCCGACCGGCATGTAGAACACGAATGAGAACAGAAGTGAGGTTGATCCAGCAACTCCAAGACCCTTCAGTATTAGAGGAGAATAGAGTCCAATACCGTATCCTGCTATATCATACATGATCCATTGAATCCACACTATTGCAGTACGCTTCCCGTATT
>JAJYZU010000097.1 GCA_021799755.1 Thermoplasmata archaeon | reverse complement strand
TCTTCGCCGCCCTCGTTGGAAACTTTCCGTTGGGCTGGTGGAACACTGCATAATTATAATCGGACGGTTTTGTCCCCATTTTTTCCATCATGAGCCTAGATGCGGTAAGTGTGTGCCTGAAATAGGCGGGTTCTCCTGTGAACCGCTCACCGTGGCTTGGATAGGGCTGACCTTCCCTTCTCCAGAAATCTGGCGTATCTGATGTAACCGAAAGCGTACCGTTAATTTCCGCTATGCTCCCTTCCTTGCCGATTATGAACGCAGTACCTCCTGCCGATGCCGTGTATTCAAGGGCATCCCCCGGTGCACCCTGGGAAGTGTCGGACCCAATAGCCAGCCCGTATTTTATGGCCCCGGAATCAACCATGGCCTTCACGTTCTGCATTGCTGCCGTTCCTGCTTTGCAGGCGAATTCATAATCAGCGGCAAAGAGAGGGAAATCGCATCCAAGTGCCGCTGAAACAACTGTTGCAGTCGGTTTCACAGCGTAAGGGTGTGACTCCGATCCTATATATATTGCCCCTATATCGCTGGACTTTATCTTTGCCCTCTTGAGGGCACTCCTGGCAGCCTCGACGGAGATCGTAATCACATCCTCATCCGGTGAAGGAACGGACTTGCTCAGGACAAATATCCCATTCCTGATGTTCTCTGCATCCTCTCCCCAGACGCGGGCGATCTCATCAGGTTTGATCCTGTATTTCGGTATATATGAACCGTATCCAACTATTCCTGACATTAAACCACTCCACTGGCAAGCCGACGGAAGTATATAAAAATTAACGAATAGTAATTCTGCAATTGCCGAATTAACTTAGAAGTGCTATAAAATAAGCTTGTATCCTGGTAGCTGATGGGATCAAAACCAGAGAAAATGGTTGACATTTTGTGGACATGCCAGTTAGGAACATTCATATACTGATTTTATCTACTTCGATTGCCGGTGGGCTTATGGATGAAATTTCACCTAATGCAAAGAAAGTGTATGATGCAATAAAGAAAGTTGGTGCGACTTCCGAGGACAAACTGAAGACAGCTGACGATATCATGAAGGCAGCTTCAGTTGGAAAGGCTATCGTTGCTGCAGCCCTTCAGGAACTTACGAACAAGGGTTACGTGAAGAGGATAGCAAGGCAGAAGAGTGCCGGATATTTTGTCATCAAGTAGTCACATCACAGAGTTTTTCAGGCAAGCTAAGTTATCACAACTACCTATTTTTTTTGGCAGCGTGAAGCTGCAAAATATTATTTTAACATACAGGAATACAGTGTTCATTGACAGCTAAACTTTATCTCAATGATATGTACCTCAGGGAATTTGACGCAACGGTTGTGGCAGTAGAAGGGGATGTGGTGTCCCTGGACAGAACGGCTTTCTATCCTACAGGCGGCGGCCAGCCTAACGATACAGGAGTTCTGGTTACAGACGGCAAAAGTTACGATGTCGCTGACGTGATTAAGGTTGGAGACGACGTAGGACACAGACTTTCCTCGAGCGGCCTGCCACAGCCTGGAGCAAAGGTACATGGAGTCCTAGACTGGAACAGAAGGTATGCGCATATGAGATACCATACAGCAATACACATCATTGATGGGGTAGTCAACAGGGATTACTCTGACAGGGGGCTCATTACGGGCAGCCAGATTTACGAGGACAGGGCGAGGGTGGATTTTGATCTACCGGGAATAACCAGGGAGATTGCAGAAGAAATCATCGGCAAAGCCAATGAGGTCATCTCGTCAAATCACGACATCTACGCGAAGGAGATCAGCAGCGAAGAAGCACAGCGTATCCCTGGTCTTGCAAGAACTGCACCTGGCAGGGAACTGATAAAATCACTAGACAGGGTTCGCATAATAGACATTTCCGGATTTGATCTCCAGGCTGACGGCGGTACGCACGTATCCAACACCAGTGAGGTCGGAAAAATAAATTTCAGGACCATACAGAGCAAGGGCGCCCACAACAAGAGGGTCGAGTTCGTGCTCTCCTGATAAAGCGGGTTTGGGAATGATAAAAATTGATAGTATACCCGTAGGAATGCTTCGCACCAATTGCTACATACTTCAGGATAGCGGAAAATGCGCTATCATTGACCCTGGAGGGGATTTTGGGCTGGTCGACAAATTCATCTCTGCCAACAACCTTGAGCCCGTGCTGGTAATGGCAACGCATGGACATTTCGACCATGTGTTCAGTGCTGGGGAGTTTTTCAATGAATACGGCCTCAAGCTGCACATAAATTCAGCTGACATAGAACTGCTCGGTGAGGCAGGTAAAATGTCAATTGACCTGACCGGGTCCAGGATGGACGGAAAGATTGAAACCATAACCTTTGAGGATGGCCATGAGTTCCGGGTAGGCGGATCAAAAATTCAGGCAGTGGCATTCCCGGGTCACACTCCAGGGAGCACCATTTTTATGTCGGAAGCTGGACTGTTCACCGGAGATACCGTTTTCAAGGGAACAGTTGGAAGGGTCGACTTTGGCGGATCAATTCTGGATATGAGGCAATCACTGGACAAGTTCAGGAAAATCAGCGGCGATCATCTGCTGTTTCCGGGGCATGGTGATTTCACAACTCTTGAGGATGAAAAAAGAATCAACCCCTATCTATCTGACGCATTCATGCATGGAAATTAGGCATTCCCTTTCCTTGTGGCTTGATAAACATACATTTTTAATAAGCCTATAAAATCTGTAACAGATAGGGATGGATGATCAATACGACGTGATAATCATTGGCGGAGCCGCAGCTGGACTGACCGCCGCTTTGTATACTTCGAGGCAGGCACTTAAGACACTGGTCATTACCAAGGATATCGGAGGACAGGCACTTCTCACAAACGAGATTGGAAATTACCCCGGGTTTGAAAGCATCAGCGGATTTGACCTGATGAACAAGATAAAGAAACAGTGTGAGCTGTATGGAACAGTCTTCCTTTACGACGAGGTGAGGAAGATAAACTATGCAGAGGAAAGCTGCTTCGAGATAGTAACCACCAATAACAGCTTCATCACGTGCGCACTTATAATGGCTTTCGGGAAGACCCCCAGAGACCTTGGCGTTCCGGGCGAGGAAGAACTGAAGGCCAAGGGGGTCTCATACTGCGCCATATGCGATGGCCCGCTTTTCAAGGGAAAGGACGTCGCGGTTGTCGGACTCGGGGATCCAGCGTTGGAGGCTGCGCAGATGCTCTCGGATCTTGCCAGGAAGGTTACTGTGGTATTGAGGGGAAAGTCTCCCATAGGTGATGAGGAGACCATAAACAATCTCAGGGAGAGGGAGAATGTGGAATTTCTGAACCACAGGGCTGTGAAGGAAATAAAGGGGTCCGGGAAGCTGGAGAAGATACTTACCGTTGACCTTGAGAACCGGAGTGCCCCTCCGGAAGAGCTGAAGGTGAACGGGTTGTTCATAGAGATGGGCTACGTTACCAAGACAGAATTTCTGAAGGGAATCGTTAACATGAACGGGCTGGGCGAGATAATAACCAACAAGGACGGATCCACTTCGATGCCGGGAATATTTGCTGCCGGGGATGTTACTGACGTAGCCTACAAGCAGGCAGTTATATCCGCCGGCCAGGGAGCAATAGCGGCCCTGTCTGCCTATAACTATCTCCAGGCGCTGAAGGGAAAGCCGCACATGAAGAGTGACTGGAAGAAAGTCAAGGTTGGAAAGGAGGAAAATACAGAAAAATCGCAATTCTTCCTCGGGTAAGCAAGAACAGACACATGCTGCCACAGGATTATGGGTGCTCGTCGACTATAACTGATGGTTAAAACACATATTTTGTAAATGTAAACTAACCCAAAAATGCTTGAAATAAGCGCTGAAATAAATAATTGTTTGAAAAAATATAAAAAAATTGTTTGTGTGGATTCAGTCCGGAAGCTTGTTCGTCGGTCTTGCAGAGGTTGATTCTAGTGACCGGTTTTTCGTCTCGGTTATGGTCAGCAAAGTCAGTATCACTCCAAGCAGGGAGACAGCCACTAAGATAGCTAGCACGCCCTGAAGTTTGTAAACAAACTGCAGCACCGGCTCCAGGAATGTGAATATTCCGGCTCCTAATTTTCCCATAGAAGCAGCTATACCGTGGCCAGTTGTTCTAAACTGCGTTGGGAACAATTCTGTCGGCAGAACGAATGTCGTAGTGTTGGGTCCTATATTTCCGAAGAGGAAAGAAATCCCGTACACTGAAAGGAAAAGGGCCAGGCTAGTTACTATTGATGTGTATGTCAATGCGAGTATAAGGTAAGCGATAGCCATTACACTGAAACCTATCCACTGCAATTTCTTTCTCCCTACTTTATCAATGGAGGCCACCGCTATCCAGTAACCAGGGACTTCAAACAATGCAGCGAGTATAGAGTTTCCTACCGCTATATTTAAAATGGTCTGGTGTATATTATCTGCCACCGCTCCATATCCTATGCTCTGCAGTATCAGACCGGAGTTAACCGAGGTGCCATAGAACGCCATATCAAATAGGAGCCAGGAACCAGCTGTCCCAAGGATAAGCAGCCTGTATTTCCTGATGGTGTCCAGGAAACTTATCTTTGACACCTTAACCGGTCCGGAGGTTTGTACAACTTTTCCGGTTGCATCGCTCACGGACAGTGCTGCTCCGCTGGCATCCCCCTGCACCTGTAGCTTGTATCTTGGTGTTTCCCTTATCTTCCTCCTCAGGT
>JAJYZU010000096.1 GCA_021799755.1 Thermoplasmata archaeon | reverse complement strand
AGCGGCCAGATTTCATCTGAATTTTTGCCGTTGAGGAAAAATCTCTGCTGTGTCAGCCTTATCTTTCCGTTGGAATTTTCAGCGCTGATAAAAGGATAACCGGGACGGTTTATCCACTGTGACATTACCGAATTGACAGGCATTCCTGATGCCTTTTCTATGGAATTCCAGAGGTCCTCGTTTTTCGCATTTCTGTAGGAATACTCCTTGAGGTAAAGCGATATGCCCTTACGGAAGTTTTCGCTTCCAACATATGATTCGATCATTCTCAGGACGCTACCTCCCTTGCCGTAACTGATTTCATCGAATATCTGGGCTATCTCCTCCGGATCCTTCACCTCCACATTTATAGGATGCGTGCTCTCCAGTGAGTCCCCCGACATTGCCATCGCCGTCTCTGACAGCACGAAATCTCCCCACATGTCGAATTCCGGATAGATTGCGCTCACTGCCTTGTAGGACATGAATGTGGCAAAGCTTTCGTTCAGCCAGAGATCATTCCACCATTTCATGGTCACGAGATCTCCAAACCACTGGTGTGCGATCTCGTGTGCGATAGTATCTGATACATATTTTCTTGTGGACTGACTTGAATTCTTATTTACAAAGACCGCTGTTTCCCTGAATGTGATCGCTCCCCAGTTCTCCATTGCGCCTGCTCCAAATTCCGGTATCCCAAGGAGATGCATCTTTGGAAGAGCATACTTTATCCCGTAATAGTCCTCATAATACGAGACTGATTTTCTGGCAACCTCCAGCGGGAAGTTTGTGCTTGGAATTGCGCTACCCGGGTAAGACATAATAATTTCAGGTTTCTGGGAAGAGTCTTTGACTTCTGCATATTTCCCTACTCCGACGTAAACCAGGTAGGTGGACATGGGAGGAGTGTCATCAAATTCCACAATCCTAGTGCTGCCATCCTTGCGAGTTTTGATAGGTGGCATGTTTGAAACGGCGCTGAAATCTTCTGGAATTTTGATCCTGAGATGGAAGACTGCTTTGAATCCGGGTTCATCTCTGCATGGGAACATCATCCTTGCACCCACCGATTCAAACTGGGTGCTCAGGGCATAACCATTGTCAGTCCTGCACCTGTAAAGCCCCATCAGGCTGTCTGAAATTTTCCCCCGGAAATTAATGCTGATTTCTGAATTATCCTTTACCTGGTCCAGGAATTTTATGATGCCTGAGTTTTTATCATATTCATATTTGCATTTCTTCCCATTCATCTCCACTGAAATTATTTCCATGTTAACCGCATTGAGAAAGAAGTCCCCGTTCCATGACTTGACTTTTATGATTTCCAATCCAGGGTAGTCAGGATTATCCTTTGAGAGATCCAGTTCTATGTCATATCTTGATATTTCCATGATAAATCACCAAGATAATTTTTAACTATTATAAAAGAATCGTCACTAACCTGGATAAATATTGAGAACGGAAATTATCAGAATTGACCCAAAGAATATAGATTCGAATAAATTGGCTGTCGCAGCAGAGGTTATTCGGAACAACGGTACCGTTGTCTTTCCAACTGAGACTGTTTACGGTCTCGGGGGAAGTGCTTATTCTGATGTTGCATGCAGAAAAATTTATGCTGCAAAGGGGAGACCTGCAGACAATCCCCTTATCGTTCATATTGCAGATACGCAGGATATATTCAGAGTTGTGTCTGAAGACCAGGATATTCCAATGGAAAAGTTATCTAAATTGTGGCCTGCGCCGCTCTCTGTCATGCTGAGGAAAAACAGGCTTGTGTCTGATGTCTGCACGGCTGGACTTGGAACTGTTGTTGTCCGGTGCCCCGACAACCCAATTGCCACAGAACTGATCAGGCTGTCTGGAGTTCCCATTGCGGCTCCAAGTGCAAATCTGGCAGGCATGCCCAGTATTGTGGATGCAACAGATGCAATACTTGATCTTGACGGCAAGGTTGACGTTATCATTGAAGGGGAATCTCCCAGATACGGGCTTGAATCAACGATAATAGATCTAACTTCACAGCCGTACAGGCTGATGAGACCTGGTGCATTCACTCTTGAGGATTTGCAATATGCGTTTGGACAGATTGTTCTTCAGAATACAATGGAGGAGGTGAAGGTTCCACTCACACCTGGAATGAAGTACAGGCACTATTCTCCCAAAAAGGTTCTATACAGGGCGGATCCTGATGATCTTGTTGAACTTTCAAGGACTGATGAGGGGAACAAATATGCATTTCTTTGCTCGGAAGAAACCGGCAATAGGGTGGAAGGTTACAAGATAACGCTAGGAAAGCGTGGCGATCTTTACACTATAGCCTATAACCTGTTCAGGTCATTCAGGGCACTCGACCGATCAACTAAATCGGTGGGAATCATCGAAACGTTTCCGGAGAACGGCATTGGACTTGCCGTGATGAACAGAATCAACAAGGCATCTGTTCGCTTCCGGTAAATTATGATTTAAGGGAAAAAACGTATAATATGGTGTGATTATATTATGTGCCGAAAATAGGAATCATAATGGGAAGTTCCAGCGACCTAGAACACATGAAGGGGGCCTTTGAGATTCTGGATCAGTTTGGCGTGGACTATGAAAAAAAGGTGGTATCTGCACACAGAACCCCCGATTTGATGTATGAATATGCGACGAGCGCTGAGAGCAGGGGACTTGAGGTGATAATTGCCGGGGCCGGTGGTGCTGCTCACCTTCCAGGCATGACCGCATCATTGACGGTACTCCCGGTAATAGGTGTGCCAATACCAACAAAGCATCTTTCAGGATTGGATTCTCTTCTTTCCATAGTCCAGATGCCATCGGGGGTTCCAGTTGGGACTGTTGCCATAGGAAATTCCAAGAACGCTGCATTGCTTGCGCTCAGAATACTCTCGATCAAGTATCCTGACATTGCCAGGAAACTGTCCGATTATAGAAAGGCAGAAAACAGTAAAGTGAGGGATACAAGAATTTGAACAGAGTTGGAATTATTGGATCCGGACAGCTTGGGTGGATGATGATACTTGAGTCAAAGCCCCTCGGCATTGAGTTTAATGTATTCGATCTCGAACCTGGACCCGCAGCCACATTGGCTGACAGGTTTTTCACCACCGGCTCGGAGAATGAATTTGTCAGGACGTCCGATGCTGTCACATACGAGTTCGAGCATGTCAGCGACCGGGCAATAGATCTAGCTGAGAAGGAGCGAAAGCTTTTCCCCAATTCTTTGGCGATCAATCTTAAGAAGGAGCGCTACAGGGAAAAGGAGTTTCTCAGGAATAATGGATTCCCGATAGCAGATTTCGTCGTTGCAAAGACGCTGGAGGATGCAAGAAAAAAAACTGAGATGTTCGAGAAATCTGTGGTGAAATCGTCGAGCGGTGGATATGATGGCAAGGGCCAGGAATATGTGGATGGCCCACGCAGGGATCAGTTGAGGATGATAACCGATACCTATGTGATTGAGGAGTACATAGATTATGACTTTGAGGCCTCAATAATCATGGCAAGGGACAGAAATGGCGGGAAAACTTTCTTCGATCCATCACTGAACGTTAATCATTCCGGAATGCTCCTTTACAATTCATCTCCTTTAGACGACTATGGAATGAGGGATATAGCTGCGAAACTGTCAGATGCTCTGGATTACGTAGGGGTTCTCTCGGTGGAATTTTTCATAAAGGACGGGAAGCCCATCATAAATGAATTTGCTCCAAGAGTTCACAATTCAGGTCATCACACCCTGCTTGGATCGTCGATTTCACAGTTTGAACAGCACATAAGGGTGGTGACCGGTATGCCTCCCATGCGCCCCAGACTTTTTTGCCCAAGCGGGATAGTGAATATTGTGGGAAGGGATCTTGATTACAAAACGAAGGAAAAGTTGCTGGAGATCGATGGATCAAGGATATACTGGTACGGTAAACAAGTACGCAGAAGAAGAAAGGTCGGGCATGTGAATCTTATCGGAGACGATCGATCTGATCTTGACGCGAAAATCGAAACTGCCAAGAAAATCCTCTACGGGGATCACATGGCAGATTTCTTCTAATGAATCTTTTCCCTCAGTTTGCTGGCTCTCTCCTTGACATCCGCATTGTCCGGATCCGATTCGAGTATGTTCTCAAGAAGTTTGACCGCTTCCTGAATTTTGCCAGCCTTTTCAAGGGCATCTGCTTTGGAAATTACGAAGAAAGCGCTTCCCGGCACAAGGTTAATGGCAACATCCATATCCTTTGCAGCCTCATCATAACGTTCCATATCCATCAGCATTTCATAATGTCTGTAAAGGAAAATCTGATCAGCGGAGTTAAGTTCCACCGCCCTTGTAAAGTCTAAGAGAGCTTTCTCCTTCTCGCCCGTTTTCCTGAACAGATTGCCACGGTTATAGTAATAGTCCGGCACGTCGCCTTCTATCTTAATGGCCTCGTTGAAATGTTCCATTGCTCCCTTGAGGTCGCCACGATCTTCCATGGCGGAGGCGAGGGCATTACGATAATCTGCATTTTCCGGGTTGATCTCCACAGCAGACTTGTAATCCTTAATGGCCTGATCCAGCATCTTCATGGAATAGTATGTCAGTCCCCTGTTATAGTAATAGTCAGGGTCCGTCGAAACGAGCTTGATTGCTTTCGTGAATTCCTTTATGGCTTCAGGGTACTTTGTGAGATTGAAGAATGAAATTCCTCTTTCGTTATAGTCGTCTGCCTGATCTGTCTTGTC
>JAJYZU010000095.1 GCA_021799755.1 Thermoplasmata archaeon | reverse complement strand
CTTGTTAAAACCGCACCCCAAATCAGGTCAATCTCCTCTCTCGCAGCAGCAGAATCAGCCAGGTCAAAATCCACGCTTATCGGGTTTTCAAACGCAGAAAGGATCTCCTCCCTGGTCAAGGCACTGAACTTTGCCCTCTTGACCTCGAATTTCCCTTTCTCACGATCAAAACCTGCGAGTTCAAGTGCTTCAGTACCGATCAGCTCCCCCTCCCTGTCATAGTCGGTTGCAATAATAAATTCAGAACCAGGCTGTCCGAAACCGGCCAGTGTTTTCCCTGCAGTTTTATTCTTAATGTTTTTTTCTATTTTTGAGTAAATCAGTTTGTGGAGATCAACATTGCTCCAGTCATTCATCTCCTTTGGGAAATCAAGCTCCACTATGTGACCGCTAAGAGAAATAAGAGCATATTCTCTTCCATCCCTGCTGAATTCTATGTAACTCGTTCCATTAGCCTTTTTGGATTTCTGAGTACCTTCAGAGAGGAAATATGCAATTCTGCGTCCCGCATCTGCCTTCTCAGCAATGATAACAGTCAGTGCCACGTGAAACCAACCCTTTGTAATGCAATCAAAGTATAATTCATTGATCCGCTCCGATCATGTTCCAGGACTATTTAATTTTCCATTCATTATTCCTGTAAAGAGCACAAAAGATTACTTATTAAGTTTGATATGCATTATTGTGGCACATGCCAGTAGAAAAATATGGCGACGTCTGCTTTGAGGAATGCGAAGGCGTATATCCGCCTTCGGAAGACACATTTCTTCTCATGGAGACTGTAAAACCTTCTGGAAAGGTATTGGAACTGGGTTCCGGATCAGGAATCCTTGCGATTTACTGCGCAAAGGGAGGATTCGATACTGAGGCCTCAGACACATCTGATTCCGCAATTGAATGTATCAGAAAAAATGCTGCTCTTAATAAAATAAGTTTAAGAATAACCAAATCGGATCTGTTCCAGAATATCAACGGAATTTACGATACAATCATTTTTAATCCACCTTATCTGCCGACACAGGACAACCTGCCCGGATCTGAACAGTGGGATGGTGGACCCGATGGCTTTGCGGTTATTCGAAGATTTCTTGGCGGATTGAAAAGTCATCTTTCTGAAAGAGGATCTGCTTTCACAATCCTGTCTGACCTCACTGACATTAAATCAATCATTTCTGAATTCAATGATCTTGCCTTTAAGCCAATAAAAGAGGCAAGGTTTGATTTCGAATCGATCTGGTCTTATATGATCACACAAGGGAGATAATTTTGCCCACAATTGAAGATAAGATTAAGGACATCCAGGCTGAGCTGAAAAAGACCCAGTACAACAAGGCAACAGAGCACCACATCGGTATTCTAAAAGCAAAGATGTCTCAGCTCATAATCGAATCCGAAAGCCACAGAAAAGGCGGAGGAAAAGGTTTCTCGATCCAGAAGAGCGGTGACGCTACAGTTGCCCTTGTTGGGTATCCAAACGTCGGAAAATCAAGCCTGCTGAATCGACTGACAGACAGTGACAGCGAAATTGGGAGTTATGCTTTCACAACATTGAAAGTAATACCGGGCACCATGAAATTCAGGGGTGCCATAATTCAGATACTTGACCTACCGGGAATAATAGAAAACGCAGCTGCCGGATCAGGCAGGGGTCGTGAGGTCCTATCAGCTGTAAGAGCCGCTGATCTGATTCTTCTTGTTACTGATGTCAGAACAGGTGGCATTGACAACATCATAATGGAGCTGAGAAATGCAGGAATAGTCGTGGGCAGGAAGAAGAAAAACATTTCGATGAAAAAGACAAACAGCGGAGGGATACGGGTCTATTCACCCAAGTCAACGCCTGTAAAGGAAACTGAGATAAGAGATATATTGAAGGAATTCAAGATAACCAACTGTGAGCTTTACATCCGGGAGGCTGTGGATGCTGACGACATAATAGATTTTCTAAGGGGAAATACGATCCACCTTCCAGTGCTTATCGCGGTAAACAAATCAGATCTCGCTTATGACCGGGAAAAGATTGAAGATTCGCTTCCCGCAAGGATAAAGCATGTATTCGTATCAGCATCGACAGGAACTGGCGTTGAGGATCTGAAAGTTGGAATATATGATTCTCTGAACCTTCTCCGGATTTATATGCGAGAAAAATCTGGCGAGACAGATTATGAGAGGCCTCTTATACTCAGAAGAGGTGCAAAGGTCAGGGATGTATGCAGGCACATCAGCAGGGAGATGCTTTCATCGTTCAGGTATGCGATTGTGCTGAATAGCAGGAGGAAGACCGCTGAGATGAGAGTGGGCCTGGATTACAAAATGGAAGACGAGGATATAGTTACGATTATATCCAGATAAGTCGGCGAAACGAGAAAGGGGAAACAACCGGAGACAGGATGTCCTGCATGGAAAACATCGCGTCCGAGGTTAGCAAGGTATGGGCAAAGCACGACTTGACCATTCTGGATGCGAAGACCCTGATGCGATACCTCCTTTCGGCTGTTTTCACTGAGGCATATGACTCAGATGTTGACATTCTGGACTACATCGAGAACTACATTAAGCCAGCTGTCTTTGAATATGTCAGAAGAATAAGGAACTCAAGGAAATTCAAAGGCATAGAGCTTCAGACGATAACTGACATACTCTCCTCGCTAAAGCATCGGAGGTTCTAAGGTCGTTATCGCTCATAACGTTGCCTCTTTGGGGATATCAGTGTTCCCCTTGCACGCATCCCTGTCTACGTGCAATCGATCCATGCCTTCCTCAAATACTGGACGCAACGCTATGTTGAACGAGGCGTTGGCATCGGCATGATCAACGTGCCCACACTGGCACTTAAAACTCTTGCCTGAACGGTTGCCTATATGTCCACAAATTGAACACTCCCTTGAAGTGTGGTATGGATCAACATATACAACGGGTATTCCAAGTAGTCTGGCCTTGTATTCTATCATCCGCTGAAGCTGATAGAATGACCAGCTATTCAGGGAATACCTGAAATTCCTGCCCGATTTTGCATCCCTTATGCCCTTGAGATATTCGAGCTTGATTCCCATTCCTTTATGCTTTGCTTCCTGCACTATCTTCTTCGAAACCTTGTGATTGATATCCTTTTCTATCCTGCTCTCTCTTCTCTTTGTCCTTTTCATCTTCCTGTATTTACCATTCTTCTGGAGGATCTTCCGCATGTTTTTATACTTCTTATGCACATGTTCAGCCTGTTTCCCAAGCTTCAGGATTTTTCCTGTTACAGGGTTGCCCACTACGGCAATATGACTCGTTGTATTCCGATCAACGCCAAGATACGTTTCCGGTTCTATGATTGCATTCTCTGGAACCGTTATGGAAATGTACACAAAATTCCTGTCAAACTCGATCTGGTTGATCTTCTCGAAATCATTCCTGAAAAGATAATTTACCTCAAACCTGAGGGAGGGTATGGATATTGTCCTGTCTTCATGATTGAACCTGATCCCTTGTGCCGGTATGGTTAGCTTTACGCTTTTGGCTTTCCTGGCATTCCGGTTTCTTGAATACTTCCTGAGAATCTGGTTGGATATCACGGATTTCAAGCCAAATTGTTTGACATCCTTCGATGAGATGGTTCTGTGATCTATGGCATACTGTGCTATCTGTCCTGCCTTTCCAAGTTCAATGGAGAAATCCCTTTCATGCCTAATCTTATAGGTTAATATCATACGTTCTTCTGATCCTCTATGTATTTCTTGACGACCTCAAGAGTTACAGCGCCAACAGAGGAAATGAATCTGGAATGTGTCCATAGCGTGGGGAGTCTTTTCTTCAGTACGGGAAATTCATTTCTAAGAACAAATGAACTGTATCCCTTTATCCGGTTGACCACATGATATACGCCAAGTCTGGGATTAACATCTATGAGAAGATGCACATGGTCTGGCATTACCTCCATTTCAAGTATTTTGTACTGATATTCACCCTCCTTCTCAAAAATCAGTTCTTTAAGCCTGGTGTCCACACCGTCCGTTAAAACTTTCCTTCTATATTTTGGGCAGAATATCACATGATACTGGCAACTGTATACCAAATGCGGTTCATGATGATACTCCTTCTGTTTATTAGTTATCTCCATATATTTAATAAGATATATGGTTATTGCATATATACTCCTCTATCGCAATTCATCTCCTCTCTAAAGATCGGAGCTTTCTTGCTCAAAAGATTGTAAAGCCAGCAGGAACAGAATGCAGAGAATGCCGTGAGGAAGGCACTCAAACAGTCCAGCTTCGAATGTGTCTAGTTTGCGGGCATTTAGGCTGCTGCGATTCTTCAGAGGGAATGCATGCGACCAGGCACTTTCAGAAAACCGGACATGCAGTAATGACCGCACACCCTGACAGAAAGTGGAAATGGTGCTACGTAGATAAGAAATATCTCTAATTTTTTTAGATATTATTCTTGGGCAACAACCTGATACATCAGAAATAGTGTTAAGAACTTTATTTCTGCTTTCCCTGGTCTCAATCTTTATGCCGGATTAACCTGATAAGCAACCTGCGTATTTACTTCCATGAATATCCAAAAAGCTATGTCATTAACGCTTTACTTTGGCATATTTGCAATGATTTCCGCAGCGATATGGATATCGACAGCAATTGCCATAAACCCTTCGTTCGATTTCTACACAGGTGCTCTCAGCCAGCTTGGTTCACCTGGAGCGAATGATCCTTGGGTTTACAACATTGGGTTGATGTTCACATCTGTTCTATTGTTTGTTTTTGCATGTTCGCTCCT
>JAJYZU010000094.1 GCA_021799755.1 Thermoplasmata archaeon | reverse complement strand
GCAAAGAGGCTGATCAAGTACATGTTCTTCCAGAATGAGAAGAACCTAAGGAATCTGGGAAGCAACAGTGACCCCATAGAAAGAATCACCCGGGGCATGACCGAAAGGGAGATCGTTGACATAATGCTTGACAGGTTGATGTCGTTATACGGCGATGATCCCATCATCGCCGGTTTCCTTTCATTCATGAAAAGATACAGGAAAGAGGTATTCCTGTATCTTCAGGATCCAATGGTGGAGAAGACATCCGACATAGCGGAACAGCATTTCTCCATACAGTCATGGCTGTTCAAGCACAGGTTCAAGACCAAGGAAGGATTATTGAAAACATCCTTCTGGTACCATCACTATCTATCAACCGATAATTGACAATGTCGGATTAAAGGAAAATACATCAGCTACAATGCTATATGTTAGAGATTAATGTAATTATTGTGAGGGTTTCCTAAAACCTTTACTTCAACCTTATATCTTTCTTGATTCCTGTAAAATCAGTCCTTAATCAAGAATATTGTGTGAAGCATGGTGTGTTTCATCATGTTTTTACATCCATTTTCTCGTAAACTTCCATAGCTTACGCTGTCCGGTCAAGAAATCTTGCCCTTACAAGGTTGTAGCACATTGCAGTGAAATATGTCTTCACTCTCACTCTCTGTACCGTCGTTACCATTACATGGAAGAAATGGAACATACCCTTGAAGAATGCATAGGGATGTTCCACTGCCGATCTGATCTTAGATATTCTGATATTCCTGCGTATGCTCTTAACCGGCAGTGGATGACCTCTCACCGACCGATCCATGGTGCCATTGATACCCTTGCATTCGGATCCGAAATATCCCTTATCCCGGTAACATATGATTCCGGGAAGACTTAGATCAATCTGTGAATCATGCACATTGGCAGGCGTTACTGATAATTTTTCTATTATCTTGATCTCGTTCACAAGGGTATGTGCCTTGTAGCCGAAGTGTTTCTCATTATTCTTCGTCGCCGATGATCCATCCTTAGATCTGCGGGTCTTTGCATCATCTCCCCTTGGCTTTCCATATTCTCCCTTATCTGTTTCGATGAAGGAAGCGTCCTGCATATTGCCCTTCTTTATCCTTATTCGTTTCGCCATGATCTGGTCTCTTATCTCGCTGAAAACGAGACGATCCTTTCCCGTTTTCGATAATCTCTCGCGGAAATACCAGATTGTGTTCCGGTCAGGCAATTTCTCAGGATATCCCAGGAAATTAAGGAACGATATCCGATCACGAATCTCTCTTTCAATCTGCGGATCTGAGAGGTTGTACCATTGCTGCAATAGTAGAATCTTCACCATAAGTACTGGATCATAATTTGGCCTTCCACCCTTCTCTGCGTCATTCTCATACAGATCCGACAATATTGGCCTTATCCGTTCGAAATCAATGCGATCTGATATTCCTGTGAGAGGATCACCAAGTGTTTCAATCTCCCTGGTATAGTTCGGATAATCCGGTGTGGTAAAGGTTCATGAATATTGATCATGAGGTCATGAAAAAGGTTTTCGGTGGTAGTTTTTAGAAAACCCCTTGTGTCTGGATCACGCAGGTTCTTAATAGTAACGGATATGTTCTAATAGAGTCAACTCGTGACTAAAGTATTTAAGAGGCTGAACGATGTTTCAACTGGAAATTCCTTGAACAAAGGTTTGAGGAAATACAAGCCAGATTGAGTAAAAAACAGTAAGACGCAATTTGATGCAATATTAAACTGACCCATTGTTTAAAAAAAAATTATTAACGTGACAGCATTCAGAATTGTAACAAAGACATAAATAAAAGATGGTTAATAATTAATTAACCAATCGTACTGGTAGTTCCCATTACGCCACCACCACTTGAGGCGATATCAAGATATGAAATCGACGTAAGGTACAAGTTGGTTGATGTGGAAAGGGTCGATGTATTTGGTACCGTAATTGTTAACGTGTATGTAGAAACAGCGGCATTTCCGGTCGGCGCTGAATTCCCGACGTCGATTGTAAGCTGACCGCTCGATACACTAATTCCCCACCCATAACTTGTAGACCCAGCAGCATAAGAAAGTGTGTATGAATTTCCATTATTTAATGTCACTGAAAACGCTGTTGAACTCCAAGGAATCGTAGCTGAGGGGCTTCCAACCGTTATTGAATAAGTGACCACTCCTGAGGTGGACGTAGATGGAGTAGAAACAGTGGTATTTCCTGCTACACTTATGCTAGCACTGGGCGTTGTCGTTCCTACATGAGAGAAGAACCCACCCAAAGCCAAATACAATGTGCTTGCCAGTATCACAGTTATTGCCACTAACAAAATCGTGGCAATTATCGGCGATACCGCCTTATCCTTATCATATAACACGGGTTTTAACCCTTTGTTCAACATGGTCATGAGTTATAATATTCATAATATAAATACTTTGCTTGTGTATTTTCGAATGTTCAAAACGAATTTCAGGAAGTGGTAATGAATGATCCCTTTTAACGAAGCACTTCTAGCAAAAGGATAACTAGTTGATTGGGCTACTATATTTAGACCATGTGGAATAAATTACAGGATAGATTCAGGAACAGCCCTTCGCAGCTGATGGTGATCAACAAGTTGATACAGTCAGGGCTCAGCGTTGTGAGAGACTTCGAGAACGTTCCAAGAATTTACTGTTCTGATGTGGAGATAAAGCCCAACTCGCTCGCAAATGCAATGGGCATAGACAGGAGAGTGGTTCTTGAGGCTCTCAGGAAGATTTCTGAAGATCCTGATCTGTACACATTCTTTTCAAACCTGAAACCAATGGCAAACCTCGGTGGTGCAGATTATCTTGCCAATTTCGGCAGGATCCAGATCATTCCGGAGGAGGCGAACCGGCCCGGAATCATCGCCGGAATACTGTCGGTGATAGCCGCACATGGCATCAACGTTAGACAGGTGATCGTCGACGATCCGGAAATGGTCAAGGATCCAAAAGCACTAGTGATAACCGAAAAAACGATTCCCGCAGAACTCCTTCCTGAACTCAGGAAAGTGGCTGGAGTCAGGGCAATCGTAATATTGTAGGAAATCCTCTCTTGTAGTGCAGGAGAGTCAACCTTGGTCTATCCATACGAATTGAGAGACTACCAGCGCGACACCATCGAATTTATCAGGAAATCGCTGGCAAATTATGATTCCGTGGTGATAGAGGCACCCACCGGATCAGGAAAAACCATCATGAGCCTTCTTGGGGCCATCGAATATAAGGGAGATTCGACAAAGAAGATACTCTACCTGACAAGGACGAATTCCCAGCAGGAGCAGGTCATCGCTGAACTTCGGGAACTCAAGGGAAACCTTAGACTGAAAGCGATACCATTCCAGGGAAGGGGCAACCTTTGCCTTCTTTACAGGGAGATCGAAAATTCCGAGGAATTCAGCCCGGAATCACTTTCAAAATTCTGTTCCCTGAGGAAGAAGAAGGTCGTGGAGGGAAATGATGCAGCCTGCAGGTTCTTCAACTACAAAGTCAGATCGAAGGAAACGAAGAACTACATCCTGAACGAGATACCGTCTGCCGAGGAGATTTATTATTACGGGATCGAGAACGTGATCTGCCCCTACGAATCCATCAAGGCGGCTCTTCCGGATGCCGATATCGTCATCGCACCCTATGCATACTTCCTGAATTTTGCCGCCGGGGAGAGATTCCTCAGCCAGTGGGGTATCACAAGAGATCAGCTGATAATTATACTGGACGAGGCCCACAATCTTCCTGATATTTCCAGATCAGTCTCATCATTTGACATTTCGGTCGACGAGATAGACCGGGCTGAGAAGGAATCGGTTGAATTCGGCGATGAGGAACTCATGCCCAGGATAAGGGCATCTGACTTCCTCGATACCCTAAGATCAGCCCTTCTCTCAATGAAGAGGGACTACATCGGCGAGGAGGATGAAGGTCGCATCAGCTTTGACACATTCAGGGAATATGTCATGATCGCCGGTTCAATGAACTCGGATAAATTCAGCGATCTGAACGCTTACATGAACATATTCGGGGACAGGATCATAACACTGAAGGAGGAGAGGATGAGGGTTCCCCGATCAACGATATATTCTCTTTCCCTGAAGATAATGTCATGGGAGGAAATCGACAGCGAGAAATACATCGCGCTTGTATCAAACAGGCGTACCGCATCTGTTGAGGCATACTGCCTCGATCCGTCGGTGAACCTCGCGCCACTGAAACTGTCAAAGACGATTCACATCTCAGGCACGCTGGAACCACATCAGGCTTACATCAATCTCACGGGCTTCACAGGAGCCAGGTTCCTGAAGATCAACGAGGTCTTCCCGAGGGAAAACAGATCGATTATCTATTCAGATGAGATCACAACAAAATTTGATCAGTTCGACAGCATCCAGCTGGAACTGATGGTCAACACGATCAGCGACCTGATTGAGAAGACCAATCGGCGGACAATAGTTTTCTTTCCGTCTTACCAGATGATGGATAAGGTGTTTGCACATTCCTTCCCGTTCGATGTTATACGAGAAGAGAGATCCGCGCCCCAGAATAGGATAATGGAAACCGTCGACTCGTTCAGGGATGGAAAGGGCGTTCTCTTTGCGGTGTCAGGAGGCAGGATATCCGAGGGGATGAACTTCCCCGGCGGGGAGCTGGAGATGGTCATCATCGCCGGCATACCATATCCAAGACCGGACGCAAGAAACAAGGCACTGATGGATTTTTACCAGAGATACTACGGGAACGGATGGGAATATGCCGTGACTTTTCCGGCAC
>JAJYZU010000093.1 GCA_021799755.1 Thermoplasmata archaeon | reverse complement strand
TCGGCTGTTAACCGAGCGGTCGTCGGTTCAAATCCGACCAGCGGCGTTGGGGCTGTAGCTCAGCCAGGTAGAGCGCCTGGCTCATAACCAGGTGGCCGTCGGTTCAAACCCGGCCAGCCCCATTCCCTATTAGGTTTAAACCTAAAAATAGGCATGTAAATCAGGGAGGTTGCTTATATACTCAGCACCCAACATCTCAATTTTTTTTGTAGTAATAAAAATGAATACATGGTCAGTTATGCCATTTTTCAAAATGATCCTTCTCAGATTTCTATGCCATCCATCTGTCCACTTTTGGTAAGGTTGCCAAAACTGGACACCCTTAAGTTCATTCTCCATCACTCTTGGTATGAGATTACCTTTTGGAGATTACATCGGCTTAGAATCGCTTCCTAAGAGGTCAGGAGTTATCCCATTGTGATCTTTTACAATTCATGCAAGGAACACGACTTAAATAGAAATGACGGAATAAATAACAACTCAGCGTGAGTTTACATCGATCAGGTTTACTATTTCGATAAAGCCAGTCTTTCACTGAGTTTTTTCATTAGCACTTCAGGGTGCTATTATGCTTAGAAGTTTTCTGTTATTGTTTTTTCCCTTATAATTGATGATTTGTGATTAATTCGTATGGAAATGTTTTTATTCACAGGGTGCATACATGTGTGTGCCAGGAATAGTGTGGAAATCCATTCATGGAAAGAAATACATGGTGCTACGATGGAAGAAGTGGCAGAACGGCCAGTCAAGGGTGGTGAAGGAGATATACATCGGTGATGCCGAAAGACTTGCCAGGACTCTTGAGAATCCTGGATATGATATATCGGTGACATCACTCTCCTACGGATCAACTGCCTCCATACTTGCAATGGAGAAAACCATCGGTATCAAGGGCATAGTTGATGGCATTGTCGGTCATAGTGGAAATGGCATGTCACCAGGAGATTATGCCTTACTGTTTGCAATGAACAGGTTATCGGACCCGAGATCAAAGAACGGCATAGGAGAATGGATGAAAAGCGATTATGCATCCACCATATACCCGGAAGTATCGTCACAGGGTTACTGGAACATGATGGATCGATTCACGATGGATCACATCAAAAAAATAAAGGAAGAGATCAGGGACAGGCTGATATCCATGGGCTACGATCATTCCAGGATGTTCGTGGACGGATCAAATTTCTATACCTACATGGAGGAGAATGATATTGCAAAAAAGGGACACAACAAGGCTCATAGATACGATCTGAACCAGATATCCTACTACATCGAAGCAAATGAGGATTACATACCGTTCTATGGTGATTCGTACCCAGGCAACATGCATGATTCAAAGACATTCGGTATGACGATGGATGCAATACCTAAATCATCAATACTGATATTTGACAGGGGATACAATTCCATGGAGAATATACAGAAAATCAGGAAAAGAAAATACATAGGTGCGCTCGTTCAATCGGATCACAGGGATCTCACGGGGATTCCGGTGAAAAAGGATTCTTTCATCGAGACAAGGAAGACTGTATACGGCATTGATCACAGGATCATTGTGTATCACTCCTCAAAGCTTGAGAGGAAAAGAATCATGGCATTCATGAAGATGTTCAGGAAAGCCTATGTAAAGGTGAGGAGCATAATGGAATCCGGCGATTTCGATGCATTGGATCGAGCGAGAATATACCTGGAGTCCATGCAACTTCAGGAAACCATTCTGCTGCCTGATGTGACCATAGCAAGCGGCAGGATGCATTCCAGGTTGGAAATGCTTGGGAAGAATGCACTGTTCACAAGCATATCCGATCTTCCGGGAGATGAGATAATAGGTCTATACAAAAAACGGAACAGGGTTGAGCACTGCTTCAGGACGATAAGCATGCATGATCTGATGGCACCGGAATATCACTGGACTCCCCAGATGATAAGGGTCCACATGCTCTTCTCCCACATTGCGTATCTCTTCCTTGCACTGATATACAACAGGATCAGTGAGATAACATCCCTTGCTTCAAGCATCGATACACTGAAAACCATAAGAATAACATTCCTCTTGAGAAACAAGGAGGTAAGGAAGGTGGTGACATCGCAGAACGAACATGGTATCAATGCCATGAAAATCCTGGGAATAGAAAATGCGAATTAGCACCCTGAACCTGATTGGCATTTCAAACAGGAATAGAGCCACTGGGAAGTGTCAATAAAAATAAACCATGTATAGTCACATAAACGAGTTTTATTTTCGATAACGCAGTTTTATATTATTCAAAGGTCGTTTAACGCTCATTTAACGGGCACTCAAGCTATTCGGTATTCGGAATCCAAGGCGGCGTCAACTTTTGATATTCTTTTGAAGTTCTGCCATCCATCTTGATACGTTTGGGGGAAGGAACCTGATCTTCTGAATCTTGCCGCCTGAGTCAAGGTATGTTATCTCAATGGAAACCCCCTTAGAGTCCCCATTTACTAATGGAATTCCTTGCCTAATATTGGCAAGCCGGATATTTGAAAGTGGGATCTCTTCTGGGGGAAAGAACCGCCAGCTGGAAAATATGAGGCGCTCCGAGGTGAGTGCGACGGAGACATCATGAACAATGCTCTTGTTCAGACCACCCAGCTTATATCGCCTACCCAGGGGTTTGACAGACCTGCTGGAGATGATAAGCCTCTCATCCTTCTTCAGGTTAACCAGCAGGTCATTGGAATCGGCAGCGTAACTAGTCACTTCATCCTGTTGCATGAGAGTCATCATTGAAAATGCGCGCTCTCCTTCTCGATTCAGAAGGTATTGCTGATCATCGTCGCGCATAAGTACATTCTCCATTTTCTTCAAATGAAAGCTGAGCGAACCTGTGTTTTCACCCGTGGTCTGCATGATTTCAGTGAACCCTGCCCGTTTCCTGTCATGAAGGAATAAGATTATTTGTCTCCTGACAGGATGCGAAATTATATCATATATTTCAAAGTTGTTTTCCAGTTTTACCATTGGTACCTAACTTAATCATCCAAGACCATTACATAGGCTTTTTGCAAAGTGAAGTTGGGATTCTTTCCAACCAGTCTTGGAAAGAAGACTTCTGAAAATATTGGCATCACGTATAGCCGCGATGTTTCCGCCCACACCTCATGCAGATTGCCACGCACAGTCCTCGCCTGCAGGCGATCATTGTCAAAAAAATGAGGCTTTTCCCCACTCCAGCTCGATAAACAAGAAACCTTAGAATTCAAAACCTGTCCATTCCATACAGTCCTCTTCGCTAGCATGATTGATGAGGGAACATTCTTCAGGAATGATCAGGCAAGGTGGCAGATCATGTTCATCTGTTCATCAAAGCCGATCCAACAATGTCTCCTCATTTCATTGTTCAGCAGCTGAAGGGCTATACTTCAAGGACACTTAGACAGGAATTCCCTGCACTCCGTAGCAGATTGCCTACGTTGTGGACAAGAAGCTACTACGTTGAATCCGTTGGGCACATCTCTGAGTCCGTGATCAAGAAATACATAAAGGAGCAGAAGAATGTATGATCTTGACATATAAGATTCGTCATGGAAGGGATTTCTCCGTTGAACTTGAAAAGGGAAGACAGGTAGCACAGTATGCCATAGACCACCGTACCTTTTCATCGAAGGACGTCAAGCATTTTGGCTTGAAATCGGCAATATCCAACCAGATTCTGAGAAAATATTCAAGAAACTGGAATGCCAGGAAGGTCAATAGGGTAAAGCTGACTGTACCGGCACAGGGGATCAGGTTCAATCATGAAGGGAGGACAATATCCGCGCCATCCCTTAAGTTCCAGATAAGCTATATGTTCAGGAATGATTTTGAGAAGATCAACCAGATCGAATTTGATCATATTTTTGCATACATTTCCCTGACTGTTCCAGAGAATGCAATGATAAAACCGGATGCATATCTTGGCATTGACCGGAATACAACAGGTCATATTGCAGTAGTAGGCAATCCAAAAACAGGGAAGGTATTGAAGCTTGGGAAACGGGCTGAACATGTGCATAAGAAATACAGGAACATGCGGAAGAACCTCCAGAAGAAAGGCAAATACAGGAAGGCGAAAAGAACAAAGAAAAGGGAAAGCAGAATAGAGAAGGATATTAACCATAATGTTTCGAAAAAGATAGTGCAGGAAGCTAAGCAGAATGGAATGGGAATCAAGCTCGAATATCTCAAAGGGATAAGAGAAGTAAGGTCGGGCAGGAATTTCAGGTATTCCCTGAATAGCTGGTCATTCTATCAGCTTGAACAGATGATAGAATACAAGGCCAGACTACTTGGAGTACCTGTTGTATATGTTGATCCGCACAACACCTCAAGGGAGTGTTCAGTATGTGGACAGATAGGTAACCGTTCAGGAAAAAGTTTTAAGTGCCAGTGCGGGCACGTTGATCATGCCGATGCCAACGCCTCATTCAACATAGCGTTGCGCCCAGCATTTGAGGAAGGCATAGATCGATTGTATGCAGACAGGGATGCATGCAAACGGAACACTGATATCCCCAAAGAGGCAACGTTATGAGCGATAGCGACCTCAGAACCCCACATGCTTTAGCTGTGGGAGTATGTCAGGTCCATTATAACATTAGGACAATTTTTATAGATAAATATTTAGGAAGCTGGATGCACATTTTTATCTTTGAATTTTATCAGGCATTTCCACTTGGAAAGAAATATATATAATATAAAAGTTAAGCAATTATGATTGTAGAGGAAATAGATAAAAAACTCGACATGGAGTTATCATTTTCTATGTCCTCAAAGAATCCACTTGCATCGTTCGCAGAAAAATTCCATATTTTTTCGCTTTCTAACTGGATTTTCAGGAATGCGAT
>JAJYZU010000092.1 GCA_021799755.1 Thermoplasmata archaeon | reverse complement strand
TTCCAAGATCAGTGGTTCGCTTTCCTTTGATTGCTGTCCACTGATCTCCTATATACTGGACAAGATCATGAAAATCTCCGAGGATCTCTACCGCATTCGCAGAACCTATCATCTCATAGAACTCTTTTATCCTGGTAACGAAATGTTCCCTGAGTACCTTCGACAAAACAGATTTCTCAAGATATACCCACCCTTCAGTGATATCCTGAAAGGCCAGCCTGTATCTTGTACCCGAAAGATGCGTGTTTGAGTGTATGAAATCCAGTGCCCTGATCCTGAACATCTTTCCCTCCACTCTTTCAACCCTCATTCCAAGGCTTAATGATACGTCCTCAACCATGTCGGGATTGAACGATTCTATCATGTGCTGGTAAATGTCTCTTGCAGCAATTGAGAAGCGGGAGAACAGGGAATTGTCATTGACTGCCCTGAGCAGCCAGAGGGATAGGGCAAGCGACTCAGGCGTAATATGATCCGGTTTCCTTACATCCTCCTGCACGAGCGAATAAAGAAAGTTAGTGGCCTCTTCCCTTGTCTCAGCAGCTGCCCTGTCAAACGATGTGTATTGCGATCTTGCCCATTCAGGCGTCTGCATGTCCGGCTTAAGAAATCCAAGCCTTGGGGCAGAGATCATAGTTCCAGAAGGTCCCTCGGTGCCTTCGTCAGGAGCGTGAAGCCATCTTTTGTTACAAGAACGTCATCTTCTATTCTAACGCCGCCCACTTTCGGGATGTATATGCCAGGCTCCACTGTAACAACCATACCTGCCTTCAAGGTGAAGTCGGCTCCAGAAGAGAGAGCGGGATGATCATGCACATCCATTCCAAGGCCGTGGCCCAGTGAATGAATGAATTTTCCCTTAAATTCTGTGGAGTCAATGATGTCCCTGGCTATCTTGTCGATGTCCTTGCCATTCATGTTCTCCTTTATTGCGCTCATGCTTTCTGTCTGTGCCTTCAGTACTGTTTCATACATGAGACGCTGCTTTTCAGAAGCCCTGCCAAAAACTGCAGTTCTGGTCACATCCGAGCAGTATCTCTTGTAAAGTGCCCCAAAATCCGTAAGGATAAAGTCTCCCTTGTGCAGTTTTCTCTTTCCTGGTGTGTAATGGGGCATCGAGGCATTCTCCCCGAAAGCAACAATTGTTGTGAAGGATGGCCCAGTAGCTCCACCTTTCATCATTTCGCTAACAAGCATGGATGCAAGTTCATTCTCAGTCATTCCCTCTTTAACACTGCCATAGACATGCTCGATCGCCTCGCATGCTATCCTTCCTGCCTCCGTTATGCGGTGAACTTCTTCCGGTGTCTTGAAGCGCCTTGACTCTGCAATCGAGGCTGAGACATCGATGAATGACTTCTCAGGTATCATTCGCAGCAGACCCGTGTATATTGTAAGAGTGACTGAAGAGTAATTCAGGCCGACGGAATCCACTCCTTTCAAATTCTCTTTTAGAAGACTCTCGAATTCTCCTTTACTTTTGTAGATCATCACCTCATGACCGGATGACCTGGCAGCCTCTTCCTCAAGCTGGCCAGTAATAATTTTTATAGTATCTGGGGTTGCGATGAGGGCGGATCCCTCAAACACACCATTCTCAATACCTGAAAGGTAGAAAAAATTCTTGTCAACGGCGTTCTCGGAACCATTCACTATAAGTATGGTGCTGGTCTCCCTGGCAAAGTCGAAAATTTTCTTCTCAATCATGAGAGGTCATAATATTCAGAAGCTTAAACATTTGTCGCATTTTATATTCGCTAAAAGAGATATTATATACATGCTATGCTTTATCATGATCCATGGAAGTAGCTGAAGAAGATAAGAAATTGAAGAAAGGCTTGAGCTTTATTCAACTATTGTTCCTTTCCCTGGGAGGGATAATAGGATCTGGATGGCTATTTGGTGTGTTATATGGCGCTGAAATAGCGGGACCTGCTGCCCTGCTTTCCTGGATAATAGGAGGCATAATGGTTCTGTTTATAGCGCTTGTCTATGCGGAAGTCTCCGGTATGATACCGAAATCTGGCGGTATTGTGAGGTACCCTCACTATACTCATGGCAGCTATACTGGATATATACTGGGATGGGCATATCTTCTATCCGCTGTTACAGTTCCTTCTATAGAAGCAATAGCAGCAATAAGTTACTTATCATCCTTCAGTGTCCTATCATTCCTGTCATATGGAATAACAAATGTGTATGGGTCATACACTCTTCTTACTCCTGCGGGTATCGGCGTTGCAATCGTCCTTATGATTGGTTTTTTCTTCCTCAATTATCTGGGCATAAAGTTCCTTGGCAGGTGGAACCAGTATTTCGGATACTGGAAAATAATCATTCCAACCCTTACATTCCTGCTCCTTTTCGCGCTGTTCCGTTCATCGAACTTCTCAGGATTCGGTGGGTTTTTTGCCACACAGTTGCCCAGCGTGTTTCTGGCGATCCCTACAGCCGGGATAGTGTTTTCATATCTGGGCTTCAGGCAGGCACTTGAATTCGGCGGTGAAGCGAAAAATGCCCAGAAGGACGTTCCCAGAGCATTGATATTTTCCGTTATAATAGCAATAGTGCTTTACTTCTTCCTTCAACTTGCTTTCACTGGAGCTATCACGCTGACAGGAACAGGGTCATCTGTCTGGGGAACTCTCGGAAACTCCTCATATTCCAGCGGGCCATTTTATGAAGTCTTTAAGCAGGCTACGGTCGCTGGTTTCGGCGCCTGGGCCGTCATCCTTCTTATTGACGGTATAGTTTCACCATCTGGAACAGGCTGGATCTATCTTGGAACCAGCACACGTGTATTTTATGGTCTCTCGACTGATGGTTATTATCCCAGCCAGCTGAGGAATGTCAATAAGAAGAGTGGTATACCCGTGTTCGCCCTTGTACTTTCAGTTGTGATAGGCTCAATATTCATTGCTCCGTTCCCGTCCTGGGCAATTCTCGTTGGTTTCATATCCAGCGCTACGGTGTTCACATACATCATGGGTGGTATTGCGCTAAGACACTTGAGGAAGACTGCAAAGGATCTAAAGAGGCCCTTCAAGCTACCTTACAGCGAGATACTTGCTCCAATAGGCTTTGTTTCCGCCTCGCTTATTGTATACTGGTCAGGCTTCACACTTGAAATATTGCTCGTCTATGCTATCTTTGCTGGACTGCCGATATACATAATGTTCTATGCAACGAAGGGACTGCAGCTGAAGAAATCCATGGCCTATGCGGTCGGAATAATCTTCTGGGTCATCGAGGCCATCACTTTCTACTTCATGTATTTCAATGTGATCAGCCCTGCCAAGAACAATCTCGGGGCAACAGTACCAGTGGCTGCACCTGCCGAAGTATTCACCTACTTTCCGATAATGTTTGTGATATTCGCAATTGCAATAATAGCTGTAACGATCTTCCTCTACACGCAGGCCAAGGGTGGTTCAAGAAAGGAGATAAGGTCTGGACTTTGGCTTATAGGATTTATCCTGACTCTTATGCCGCTGTCTTTCTATGGTGCATTTGGTCCTTACCTGTCACCGACACCGCCTGATTCAGCCCCGCTGTTTTTCCCCTGGGATAATGTCGTAATGATAGTAGATGCCCTGATATTCTACTTCCTTGCACTAAGATCAGGATACGGAGAGGATGACGTTCAGGATATATTGAGGGAAGAAGGAGTTCCTATGCCTGAGCCCTCTCTGGTCACAGGTAAAAAATAATTAAAAAGTGCTCCTGCAAAGGAGCCATTTAAAATTTTTTTCTTTTTTGTTTGCAGGCATCTAATTAATTAAAAAAAAGAGTTTTCCGGCATGCTTGGCGGGGCTAGAAACTAAAGTTATTTTGTTCCATTTGTTCCAGATGAGTCCTTCTGAATAAAAAAGATTGAAAGTATAATGATTGCTGCACCAGCATACTGCATATCTGCTAGGAATACCCCAAGAATGAGTAAAGAAAACACCGCTGCAGATATAGGTTCCATGGATGCGGTTATAGATGCGTCACTGGGATTAATATGCATCATACTTTTGATATAGAGATAATAGGCGCCGGCGGTTCCAATTACAATAACAAACGCGATCAAACCTGCTACTACTAGGATTGATCCAGACGGTTGAGTAGATAAGGCAGTGAAATAGTTTATCGATGGAATTAACCCAACAAAAGTCGCAGGTATGCATGCCATCAGGAAACCCAGGCTTATTGTTGCTTCAAAACCTTGCTTTTTGATTAAGGGGCGCGCATATATTGTATAAAAAGCAGCGCTAATTGCAGCCATGAGACCGAAGAACAAAGCTGTTGGGCTGATGATTAAAATGTTCCCGATTGAGGAGAAATTGACGGACAATAAGATTAAACCCACAAATGAAAAGAAGATTGATATTGTCAATGCGAAAGAAACACTTCTATTCCTTCGAAACAGATCATATATGACAACCATCGGCATAAAAAGATATTGTAAAACAGTCGCAGTAGCGGCATTTGAGTAATATATTGCGGCAAGGTATGTCAATTGCGATCCAAAAAGCCCTACGATCCCGAATATTGAGATGCCAAGTAAATCTCTAATTTTAATCCTTGGCATGATGAAAATTAACAAAATTAATGAAGAGAATAACACCCTGACAAAAAGCAACACTGTGTATGGAATTGTGGTGATTGAAAAAAGGAGGTTAGCAGCAACGCTTGAAACCCCCCACATGGAGGCCCCAGCAAGGGATTCCATCATTCCTATCGATCTTTCTTTCATGTGTCTTAAGGGTTTGAGAAATCTAAATTGACTATAATTTTTTACCATCTCCTCGGCGCCCTAAAGAAGGCAACTTCGAAAAGAATGTCCTTAGATATATGGCTGTTGGTAAACGCTCTGGCGTTGTGCAAGATTTTCTTGAAAAACTCAACATTGACAAGGTTGCTCTATAAAGGACAGTCGCG
>JAJYZU010000091.1 GCA_021799755.1 Thermoplasmata archaeon | reverse complement strand
GGAATAGAATTTGGAATAACAGGATTGATATTTCTGCTCCTGTCGATTTTCGCATCGTTAACGGTTGCATCAACTGTCCTTCTCAAATTGCAACTTATCTGGCAGGAGTACCGTTCAGATAAATGCGCCGCAAGGGAAATGGGAAATTTTAATGACATAAAGTCAGTGATTGTGAAAGCATCAGAATTCATAAAGTCACAGGTTTCAAATGAGAAATACGAAAGAATAGAAACTATATTGAAGAGAAGGTTGAAATATCTGGAGTGAAAGTATCTCCTTTTCGCGGAAACCAATAATATTGAAAAGTCCTTTTAGGAGATCTCAGGGAGTTCAAGAAGATGCCTTGCAAGTTCATCCGGTTTCGTGACCATGGGATAATGGCCTGTCTCCATTGTCCGATATGGACCAATGAGCTTTCCCCATTTTCCCTGGATTATTTCATCTACCGGGTCCCCGCTTAAGGTGCAAAAAATATACGCAGCCTTAAAAAGATCAGGCGATCGTGAGAGCGTAATTGGATCGGTTGCAAGCTTGATTGGCCAAGGAGTGCATTTATCAATCATCCATTTCTTATTCCTGCCTATTACATCTTTTCCAATATTACCAAGAATCATTTCAGAGAAAGGGACTGCAAATGATCCTTTATTAAGTGGGCCAAATTCCTGGACTGGATCAAAACTTCCCTGCGGATCTCTGGTGTCTTCCGGCCTGAATGAGTCGAGATACACTACCAGACTGATCCTCTCTGGTACCCTATCAACAACGGCAGCAGCAACCTTTCCTGCAAAACTGTGCCCGACAAGGATTATGTTTTGCAGATCATTGAACTTAATAACGTTGATAACGTCCTCAATTGCTGTCTTCATACCTATTTCTGGGGATGCCAGATGAACCCTTTCACCCATTCCTGTAAGAGTTATGGGGAACGCATTATGCCCATTTGAAAGAAGTATCCGGTCAACTTTATTCCAGACCCACCCGCCCAGCCAGGCTCCAGGTATGAGAACATAATTATACATGTGAACAAGATAGACCGGTCCTGATTTAAAGGTTTAGCATGTCTGAACGAATCAGAATCACGCCGAAAATATAGTCTGCTTTAAGAAATGAAGAATTTATTTAAAACAGTGGGTGTGGTGTATTAAGATGTTTCATTTCCATACAGTCAGTATCTTTTCCCGGTTGAATGAAGCTTTGTTGATGAAATATATGCCGACGGTTGCGATTAGTAAAAGTACCGATATTATAAGTATGTTCTCCATACTTGAAAGTGATATGACCTGAACTTCGCCGAGTACATAAAGCAAAAGGAAAGGTAACAGTGATGCTGCCCCTAACTGGTAGGCACCCTGTACGCTTGATGCCCTCGAAGAAGCAAGTGTACCGAAACTTATACCATAGAGCATGGCCAGCGGCATTCCTATGAATATCAGGATAAAAGATCCAGTATTTGGAAAATAATAATATCCTATCGTCTTGAACGTCGTAATATCAATCAATGAATAAAATATGAGTATTCCAGCCCACAAACCTATGATGACAGGGATAAACGATGCAATGTATTTACCAATGAGTATCTCGCCATCCGATGTTGGAGTGGCCAGGAGCGGTTCCAGACTCTTTTCCACCTTTTCTCCAACAAGGTTGTATGATGTCAGATAAAGTGGGACCAGGGCAGATATGATCATGAAAAAGAAGGCAAATGAGCTGAGTAATCCAACAACGGTTGAAGGCGGAGCTGACTTCGCTATAATAACATGATATAAAATAAGCGGAAGAGCAACTGCAAATACAGTGGGCAAAAGGAATGTGAATGCAAGAAGAGATCTTCTCTTCCTATATATTTTGAGGTCTTTTTTTGCAATGGTCCATGATTTTTGCAATCTCAATTTATTTTTCCCCCACCAGCTTGAAATACGCATCTTCTAGCGATATTTTTACCTCGTTCACAGAACGAATTTTCCCGCCAGCGGCGGCTATTGCATTGACAACAACCGGTGTATCTTTATCAATATCTGCAAGATCAATCAGGAGTGTATCAGACTCCTGAGAAACATTACCAATGTTCAGTGCTTTAACTGCCTGTAATATCGAATCATTAATTGCGGACAGCTTGACAGATATTCTACTTCCAGAGAAAAACTTCTGAAGATTGGCAGGTGTGTCCACAGTGATCATGCGTGTTTTTAAAACACCAATCTTGGTGCAGATCCTCTGTGCTTCGTCCAGGTTGTGTGTGTTAAGCATTATAGTCCTGTTTTCCTTCTTCAGTTTAATTATGAAATCACGTATTGTTCTTGATGCCTCCGGATCAAGGTTTGCAGTCGGTTCATCCATAATAAGTATCTCGGGATCATGAATGAGTGCCCTTGCAACAGCAACCTTCTGCCTCATTCCCTTTGAATATGTTCCGACAGGTTGATTTCTCTTTTCCCAAAGATCCAGCATTTTGAGATATTTTTCAATATTATCATTTACGAGCTGGTCAGGTGCTTCGTACATCTTACCATAAAATTGAAGGTTCTCAACTGCGCTTAGAGTATCGTAAAGACCAACATTGTCGGGCACAAGACCGATTATTTTTCTTGCCTTCATTGAGCCTTCTATACTGGAGATATCATACCCGCCTATCGACGCTGATCCTTCTGTTGGCGGTATCAGGCAACATAACATCCTAACCGTCGTTGTCTTACCGGCGCCATTTGGGCCAAGCAATCCAAAGACTTCTCCTTTACCAACATAGAATGTCAGGTTGTCTACTGCCAGAACTGTGTGAAACTTTTTTGTAAGATGCTGAACGTCAATTGCGAAGCTCATTTTTCCTGACCACCAGATAACAATAGGACAGATAAACTCATACAAATGATATGAATTGCTCGAACTGTTATCGTAAGGTTTTGCCGTGCGATATAATGATTGGAGAATATCTGTTTTCAGCGCCCACTCCATGCTGTGTGGTTAGTTTGGTATGGGGGGAAAACTAAGTGTTTGATTTAAATTCAATACCAGAATCAGTAAGTTCCCTGATAATGTATCCGAAGTTTTCACTGCTTTCAGATATTAATTCGGGAGGGAACGTGCCAACACCCTCTATTCTTCCATCGATTGTGAGCTTCGAAACTGAAACCGCAGGTAGACCGGTAAGCAGGCTCATTGCAGTGTGGTCTCGATCGCCCATTGCTGTGAGCGTTGAGAATTTGGAGCCGTCTGCGGATCTCACTGTCAATATGCACAGGTCTCTTCCAGGTCTTCTGAATCTGGAGAAGATGTGCTCTGATAATTTCCTTGCAGTCGTTCCTTCGATTTCATCATCTGAAAAATAACCAAGGTCACGCAATACTTTCATCTTGCCCAGGTGTCCTTTAATCCGTATTGTCTTTTCCGATAGGTTTCTAATTTTGAGAGTTGACAGCAGAGTTCTCAACCCATCAGAAATGAAATATTCAAATTCTCCAAAACCCGGCAGAATTAATGATCCAATTTCATCAAGAGGGTCCAGTTCCTTTATTTTGTAATTTGACAGGATTTTAGCCTTTCTTGTATATTCATCTATCAGACCTTCGACACTCCATGTGACAGAGTGAAGGAAAGGTTCTTTTGCTTCTTCGGGTAATCCACCAACTATAATTTCAATATCCTGAACGCCGAACTTGCTATATAGATTGTAAGCCAGTATATTTGACATCCCCGGCGCAAAACCGCAGTCCGGGATATAGAGAGAACCGTTTGATCTTGCAAGTTTATCCAGATCGTACGGGTTTTCAGGACTGTATGACACATCAACGACGTTCAGCCCCCACTCCAGAAGTTTTTTTACCTGTAGATAGGCAACCTGGCCGGGAAGGGCTACAACGACAAGATCGCTCTTCTTTATGATATCGGCTGATTCCATTATACTGCCGGAAATCCCCTTTACGTCTCTTAATGCATCTACCCGGTCTTTATCCGAATCGAGGGCAACTACATCATTGCCTTCGGAAAGCTTGCTGGCTATTAAAGAACCAATATTTCCCAGACCTATAACGGAAATCATGATTGCGAAATGATTGCGGATATACAACCTTTATGATTCATCACGATTCTGTAAAAATCTGCAATTCTTCACACTTAAAGTTTTGAAATAATAATCAAGGAAACAGTATAGGATCGACCGACACCCCATTTACTGGTAATCGATCAGGAATATTTCATTCCAGCTTCTTTTCGCAGTTCTCCCTGTAATACTGGATGAACATCTGCTTGACAGACTGAGGAGATTCCTTCTTCAGCTGATCGGATATCGCCTCACACATCTGCTTAGGCGTCACTGCACGACTCCTGATTCCCTTGTATAATCCCTCTATTCCATCCTTCGGGCCGCGTGCATATGTGAGAGCCTCAGCATACTGCGCCCAGAGATCAGGATATCCACCCTTGACCTTAAGAAGATCATCGAGGGTCCTGACTGCATCCTCATGCCTTGATAATTCCATCAGGAGATTTGCCTTATCCCGCCTGTAATCGATCATCTCTTTATCCGATTCGATTGCCTTATCGAATTCATCAACCGCTTTATCGAACATTTCCATTTCTGAATAAGCGGTTGCCTTCTCCCTGTGATACTTTGCATTCTTTGGATCGAGACTGATTGCCCTGTCAAATTCCACAAGACATTCATCATACTGCCTTAATTTAAGCAGGGCAGATGCCTTTTCATAATGATATGCAGGGTTCGACGGATTCAGCTTTATTGCCTCATCGAGCCGCTTGGCGCCATCTTTAGTTTTACGCTGCTTTATCATCATTGTTGCAACCATGTACTGATAATCGGAATTCGATGGATCTATCTTGATTGCTGATTCGAACTCCTCCAGTGCCTGATCGTACTTGCCACGATCCTGGTATGACTTTCCGAGATTGAAGTGATATAGAGGATCATCAGGTTTGATCTTTA
>JAJYZU010000090.1 GCA_021799755.1 Thermoplasmata archaeon | reverse complement strand
AGTCTCTCATGCACATCATGATTGGCAGGGATGACAAAGCTATCGATGGAATAGCCTAAGCCGAATTCCTTGCTCAGAATTTCTCCCATCACTGTATATCCCCTGAGATCCATGCTATTCAGGAATATCTCTATGGAAGTGTGGGGATTCTGGCTGGAATCACTCGTAACAAGATATCCTTCCATTGAGAGCATTATACGTGGATCAGCCAGAGACTGTTTCATTATCTCAATCATCGCATTATTTACCTTCTTTGTCTCCTGTATGTCTATCATTTCACATCATCCCCAACTGTTGCTATCTCCTCAACGAAGGATTTGCCATCAGGAGTTATGTGCCAGAATCTCTTCTGCCTGTCATACCTGATGTAAGCCTGCTCCCTGAGCGACTCAAATGCCTCTTCTGCCTCATCGAAGTCAGGCTTCAGTGCTATGACCAACTTCTTCAGTTCGGCTGACGGCATTCCATCATCGAAGTTGTAGAGGATCATCAGAATCATTCCCTCACAGTCCGAAATCATCGCCTTCTCTCTCTGCTCTTTGGTCAAAGATATTCTCTTCATTCCACATCATCCCCCTCCTTCACTTCTGTTCTATCTGGAGCAATAACTTTGAGGGATTTTGCATGTACTTCTTCTTCAATAATCTCGTAGTATGAACCTGTTGCATGTGCCCAGTATTGTGCTTCAAGCTCTGCTATCTTAAGTTTACGGGATATTCTTTCTCCTCCAATAACAGCATCACTCAATGGTCTGATCCTGTATCTCGTATAGGTTTCTTCTTTTGTTTTCTCCAACAATGCCATTTCAATCACTCTTTCTCTTCATTTATTAGAATCCCTCTCCGTCAATTTCATTTATGTCGAGATCTTCGTTTTTGTGTTCATTAACATATTTCATTGCATCTTCTTCATTCTTATATGCTCTAACTAAATCGAAACAATAACCAGCCAGTTCATTGTACTCTGTCCATACTTGTACTCGTTTACGAACTACATATACGTTGATTGGTTCATCTGGTGGAGTAGCTATGAGATTAGATTCTCTCGTTCCTTCCTTGGCGTTCGGATAACAATATACATTCATTGTATCAGTATGACACCAATTCACTGGGAAGAACTGTTTAATCTTTTGTTTACAATATCTGCATGTTGATTCTGCCATTCTACTCAATCTCCTCTAAACGATATGTAATAACAGCCTCTCCCATACAGCCATATACATGACATCTATTTTGTTCGAAATAACCTCCAAATAGGATGTTTAAGTGACCGCCCTGTTTTACTTCTTTTGCGTGGTCTGCACATAATTTTATTTTCCTATCTATTCCCTTTCTCCATTCTTCATCTATTTTCATTTCATTCGATCCTCCTTCAGCTTGAAGACAAGCCTGAATCCATGCTCTGAATCTGGAGAATCTTCCTGCCTGTCGAACTTGTAATATGGAAGTTCATTCTCCACAAAATGTTTGATAACTTTGATATTGCTGTTCCTCATGTCTGTCGTATCATATGTTTCTTCACTAAGTGTAATCTTTAATTCACTATTTTCCACCATGACATTGAGGTTATCCTCAAATTCATTCCATGAGAGATAGTCTATAAACCCCTTACGCATATGGTGTTCCTCAAGAGCCAATTTCACCTTATCACACCAATACCGAAGACTGTCAAAGTCTTCTTCATCTTTCCATTTTTCTATCATTTCGTTATCACCTCTCCATAATGTATTCTGTTGAATCCTTGTGCATCTTCACTCTCAGGATCCTATTTCCATTCTTCAGTTGTGTGAAGCATTCTGGTGAGGATGTGTACCATTCAAAATCTCCCCATTCGATCTTTCTCTTCCCAGGCTTATCAATCCTGAAATGGAAATAATGGCCGAAATCACCGAGCCTGTAAGGTGGATCGTCAATCTGTATCGCCTTCGGGTGTACAACATCGCCACCGATGAGCGTCATTTCAAAATTGCCTTCAAATACGGTTCCACCGGCATCCCTTCCTGCGGGATTATAAAAGTTGTCAGAGAGGAGCATTATCTTCCCTTTCAGATCCCATATGGTTGATGCCATCTCATCGAGATATTCTCTGTCCGTTTTATTCATGAAAAATTAAAGGGGGAGAGAGTATTTAAAAGTCACTTTACACAGATGTGTTTTCACCACTTCCTTTCTTTCCCATCTTCCTCAACTGGTCATCAATCCTTCTCTGTTCCATTCTTTCCCTGCGTTCCCTTTCCCTCTGCTCCCTGGCTTCCTTATCCTCTCTGATCTTCTGTTCCCTTTCAGCCTTTTCCTGTTCTTTCTTCTTCTCCTTCGCGAGTTCCTTATCCCATCCGCGTTCAGGAACAAGCTGTTTTATCTGCCTCAGTGCCTCTTTCTGTGTTCCTGTCACATGGGCATTGAGCCACTGCATATCCACATCATCCACAGTGAATGGGGATGTTCCAAAGGAATAGTATGGAAGTGTTGTCCGTGGCACAGGGAAATACCTCCTGCCTCCTGATGGCATGTGGTTCCATGCTTCGGGGCTTGACAGAACCCTTCTGGAATGCCTTGTGAGATAGTTGGAGTAAGTTGTGACCATATATACACCATGAGATATGGTCTTCTCCCTCATGGGAACTGGTATATCCTTCCTTGCGTGGTATATGAATATTGGCCCCTGCGTGTTCCAGTGCCTTTCCAGATAGATGTAATGCCTGAGGTTCCTTCCTGCGTTTGCCCTCATCTGATCAGAGAGGAGCGCGGAATCGAATTCATCCAGAATGATTGCAGGTATGCGGTTCTGGAGGCCTATATCAGCCGAATCCATCAGCAGCTGTTCCATATTCTGCACGAAATAGAACCTGTTTATCTTTATCTCATCAAATCCTCCCTTCGCATCCATCAGGGGGGAGAATATGATAGGAAGGTCAGTGATTATGTCCCACTGTGGCTTCATTACGAGAATGATCTGGCAGAGGAAGGATGAGAAGTTGCTTTTGCCCATTCCTGCCTTCGCGAACACGGCTGTTGACATGCCATAGGGGAGAAGCTCATCAAGCCAGTAATTGATGACGTGCTGCTGATACGGATTTATGCCGAATATGGGCTCTATGTCAGACTTCTTAAAGCCCTTCTTCTCATATTCCTTATACCTCAGGAAGAATGCATAGGCTTTCTTTGCCCTTGTTTCGGCTTCCTTCCTCCTCACATGATCTGACCTGTTCTCATATTCCCTTCTCAGTTCCTCATAGTAGAAATCAGAGAGTTTGGCAACAACGGGGATATCAGACATTCCCTTTGTGTCATATGAAAAAACATCCAGATGGTAGTCATCAGGTTCTCGTGATTCAGGATATGGATTCCTTTCCCTGAGCCTGAATGAACCTATGTCGTGGAGTGCATTCATACAGGCCTGCAAACGCTTTATGTGTTCAGCTATGGAATAGGATGAATTCTTTCCGTATTTCCTGTCCAGATCAGATGTGATGGAAAGATATTCCTGATAGACATCCTTATAGTCCTTTGCATAGAGGTGAATCTGATAGGTCAGTGTCCTCAGGTCAGGGCATTCCTGTTCGCCTCCTATCCTTATGTGTTCTTCCACTTCATTGAGGGCATTTGATACGAATTTATAGAGCCTCCAGTTGATTCTTCCAGGCTGTGAATAATCTCTGTCATCCGTCAAATTTAATCTTCTCCCCAGTCAGTGAAATCCACATTGTCAGGTTGTGTCCCTTCGTAATACGCAAACCTTTCATCTATCATGCCGTGCCCCATCTCCTTATCAAGAGTGAGAGTGTTGAGAACCCTCTTCTCTGCCTCAACATTGGTGAGGGCATATCCCCTCTCTTCAGGTGTTCCGTATATGGAATTGAGTTCGGATTCTGCCTGTTCAAATTCATCGAGCCTGTCCTTATAGTCTCTGGCAAGTGAACGCAGAACTATCTGTGTGATGCACAGATGAGGATACGGATCGGAAAGTGTCAGGTCTGAACTGAATTCAGAGACCTCGTTCTGCATCTTCTCCACTGCTTCATCAATGATTGTTCCCACGGTCATCGGCCTGAGTATATCTGGATTTTCATCCTCTGTCATTATTCACCCTCCACAATGGCTTCGGCAGCATGATCAGCAAGTTCCTCCAGAGTTATGGTTCTTGGGCCGTTATCCTTCATTGACAGATTGCTCAGGGACAGGGATACGCCTTCCAGTACCATCCTGCCAAAGATGGTGTTGGCCTCCCTGTATATGCCTGACCAGTACTGTGGATTGGATTTCATGCCCTCAAAGATCGGTATCAGTGACATGACCTGCCTTGCAATCTGTGGATTGTCCGCAACCAGATAGGATGACTTCCTGATGATTGCCCTTATCTTTTCAGGATCCAGATCCTTTGGGAAGTAATCCATGTCATTCTCATGCCACTTTTCTTTCATGATCTCCTTTATTGATGCAAGGGCATGGTCAATCTGCCTTCTCATCTGAAGGATTGTGTTCAGTGCATCTATGATCTGGTCAAACCTTCCTTCCCATTTCTTCCCAGGCAACGGCTGAAACCTTATATTTCCTCCATATATCTGCTGGATTGCCTGTGAAGTATTGATATGCATCTCAGTCATCTTATCCAGAGTCATATCAGGCCAGAAGCCTGTCAGTGCGAGCATCTCAGGGGATATTCCGTATCCTCCTATGCTCTGCCAGTATCGTACCTGTGCTAATCTTGAATCTCCTTCCTTATAATTCTGTATCGGCTTCATTTCATCATCTCCTTTTCATTATATCTGTTTATTCTGTTGTTCATTCAGTGTCCTCCCTGCTGTGCCGCAACCTTGGATTTCTTTGACTTCCCCCTCATCTTCAGAAGTGAGAAGATGAAGAAGATAATCAGAATAAAGAAGGACACATATATGAAGAGTGCCGATCCAACCAGATAGGCAACTGTCAGGACACCTAACATATACACAATCACAAAGAGCCTTCCAAGGTCTTTGGCAGTGAAGTTCGTATAGGTGTTCACGTAGATGA
>JAJYZU010000089.1 GCA_021799755.1 Thermoplasmata archaeon | reverse complement strand
TTCCCACATATTCCCAGTGGTTGTTGCCATCAGCATCCAGATAGAATGCTATTCTATCCGATAGTATGTTTAGTTTCATGTTTATCAAATAGAGATAGATAGAATAGATATAAACCTTTTCATCGTTCGAGTTTTGATATTTCTTTCTTCGCATTGTACAACTTCAGGGACGCAGAGAAAAACTCCCATGCTATCCTGAATTCATCAGATTTCACAGGGATGATCCTGGAAGCAGGTTCTCCTTCTTTTGGTATCTGGACAATCGCAACCTGTTCTATTTTCTGTCCAATGTCATACACATCCTGTTCATTCCCGCCATCCGTTGGATACCCACGCCTCATCAGATAAAGATATGCTGAGAGCTGCCCGAAATATTCAGGATATATTTCCTTGGAAGTTTTCCAATCAATGATTGTAATTTTTTCATCCATTTCCACAACCGCATCGATTGTACCTCCAAACCTGGAGCAGATCATTGGAAGTTCAGTGAAAATTGGATAAATATCTCTCCCAGACTCCCATCCGAGGAACTTGCCAAAAAGTTCATCAGATTTCTGTCTCACAACATCAGGATACTGGCTATCATCGAATACAGAGTGATAATGACGCTGATAGTATGCTTCTATCTTTCCATGCACAACTGTTCCCAGATCCGCAAGTTCAGCATTGTATTCTCTAGTATCCACACCCTGCAAACCCATTTTGTTTGCCCATGAAATAAGATAAGGCTTTGACACTATCCCCAGAATTTCAGTGACGCTTGGAAGCCTCTTCTCCCCTATCATGTATTTCCTGTGGTTGTTTTTTATCATCTTATCCCTTCCGCTTTTATTCCATAATGCCCGTTATAGATACTCCTGATCTGTGCGTTCTGTATGTCGAGATTCCTGTTGTCCCATTTTGCCATTGCAGACAGGCGATCAAAGAAACTTACCGCAGATTCAAAGGATGGCATGAACACACTTTCCTTGAATTTCACGCATGCAAGAAACCTGTGTGTATGGTCCGGATGTGTGCCAAGAAGATTCCGGATAAGTTCTTCATCGGCACCATCGTCGGTGCCGAGATTTGTCTTATTCCTGAAAATCTCCCGCATTATCGACAGGAATTCCTCATCTGTCAATGCCATGAAGTCGATATCGCTGTGCGTACCGTTGTGCAATGTGTAATTCAGGGATTCCTTGTATTTCGCAATGTCAGAAAGATCCATCCGCCTGTACCTGACTTCCATGACGCGGAACTGCATGTGTTCGGAAAGGTATGTGAGTTCAGCCAGATCCGAATTGAAGAGCGTTTCCATATCAATAGGAAGGACATGCCTTTTTGTCCTGATGTATTCCTTTGTTTTCCCATCCTGGTAGATGTATGTGGTCAGAGGCGGCCTCATTATCCTGAGCGGTTCAGCAACCTTCACATCCAGCGTCTTAAGACCGAGAGAATCACGGACATGCTTTGTGTATCCCTTGAGTATCTGCGATGCTTCTGTCACCGTCATTATATCAGGCGTAACCTTCAGAAGTACCCGGAATCCTCTTCCAGTCATGTCTGCAAGGAAATCAACCTTCTGTTCCTCGAAGTATTCAGCGAGCTTCCTTTCATCCTTCAGGGCATCTTCCATACTGTAGAACCCATGACCATCCAGATCAAAATACACCTGACCAAAGTTCACAAACTTTCCGTTATTCGAGTTCGCTGATATGTAGAGGGGATATTTGCCATCATTCTGATCTATCAATGATATCAGATGACTGAGAGAATGGATGGAAATCTGGACAGGAAATCCAAACTTCCTTGGAAGGTTGAGCAATCCATACCTGTCGTATATTTCCCTGTTGAACGCAGGAGATGTCATAGGCTATCCAGGAAGGAACTCATGTCATCCTTCTCCTCATTCCCATCAAGATCGAAACTGCTGTTTTCTCCTTCATCTTTCTGTTTTTCAGGTTGCTTCTCGGGAGCAGAATCCTTCTCATCAGTCGCATCCGATATCATGATTTTCGGAACCTCTATCTTGTTCAGAGGATTGCCTTTCCTGTATGCTTCCAGCTTCTCAGGAGGTATTGCGGGTTTTCCACCCGTAATGTCAACAATCTCTCCCTGCTCACCAAAGTCTGTTCCTTTCATGCTCTCATAAGTTGCATAATATTTGTATATCTGCTTCTTTCCTTTTGTATCACCCTCAACCTTATGGATCTGTATAATGTTCCTGAATTCCCATCTCATGTTCTTGTCAAACTCGGGTTCTTTAGGTGTTTTGCCACCAAACACCTTGGTGAGATCAGCTTTAGGATACGTGGTAAATACAGGGCATACATCAGACAGTTCAAACATGCTTGATACGAGAACCTGGAAAAACCTGTTCCTGTGTCCATAAGCAGTCAGATCATCCCCACGAATGGGTTCGGTGAGCGTTAAACCTTCTTTCTTCCTCATGTATTCGTTGATCCTGTCTTTAAGTTCAGGGAATCCATCGATGACAATGTGATCGAAATGAATGTTATGTTTCCTCATGTTGTCGAACATCTTTTCGATGTCCGAAATTATGGCCATACCCACATTCAATCTTCTCTCATCTCCCTCTCCTCCTATGTGTCCATATTCAGAGGGGAAAAAGTTGGCCACCATGATCCTTTCGCCTGTTGGTGATTTGCCATATTTTTTCTTTTCCTGATTTATTATGTCCTGAAGAATGATCTCTGTCTGGTTGTCGAAACTCATGATCAACATTGTTCCGGTGAATGTCGTTATTGTTGCAAAGGTCTTTCCAGATCCCTTTTCACCCATAATAATGAAGGATGGCTGGAACTTCTTTCCATCATTAAAGAATGGGTTGAATCCCATTCCCTTGCTGAGTATCTCAATGGCTTCCTTGCTCGATAAATTCACCATTGCAATCAGCCCAGAATCTTATCTAGATCTTCGTCTTCTCCCTGGCTTGGTTCACCTTTTCCTTCTGATGATTGCTGACGCTGACTATTACCTTCACTTACATTCATATTGATTAAAACCTCGGGAAAGATTATGTAATCTGTGAGCTGTGGCTGTCCTTCTGCAGGTTTAGACTTCTTGAATGTGCCTAGGATGACTACTTCACCATTGTCATCCAAAACCGTACTTGCAAGTTTACTGTATCTAAGCATCACCTCATCATCTTCTTCTGTAAGGAGTGATATGTAATTTGGCAGCTTAACATATTTTGCATGAAGGACATATCTCTTATTTGGGTGTGCATTCTCATCTGCAATTACATCATCGTATGGCTTTCTGACGGGGCTGTAATTTTGCACCAGATATGTAGCGAGTTCCTTTTCATCGAGGACAAAATCATCTAAACTGACTACCTGTGGCTCCTTAGATGCATACCACCTCTGTTTCTCTGCATTGTAATTACCGACCTGCATTCTGTATGCTTTCCCTTGCTCCAGTTTTGAATACAGATCAATATCATTATCCACAATCATGACTGATATGATCTTCTTCAAATCAGTATCCCATAGGCTCAGATTCATTGTTTTGTGTTTGGGCATCTTTCCTTCATCATCAGGCTTATCACTGGCGAATTCAACATCTTTACGGATGTCGGTACGCGTCAGGACATACACCTTATGAGCCGATGCGGCATTTTGAATTTTCCCGAAAAGCATGAGGAAGAGATAATCAAAATTTTCAGGCTTCTCTGCTTTTTTCGTACCTTCTTCCAAAAGCTCAAACTTCTTTGGTTTTGGTTTGAAAGACTCTTCAATTACCTCAACCAAAGCATCTTTGCTCAGTACGGATGACGCATACAAGATAAGGCTTGTAAGGTCTTTATCCTTCGAGATTTCTGGGTGTTTCCCAAGGATCTGTTTGGCTGTCTCTTTCGCTTGGTTGTATGTACTCTGATTTTTTTTCAGAGATTCCAACCCTTCCTGGATTATTTCCATTCGACTTGTTCTATCCATGCTAAGAGATTAATGGAGAAGTATTTAAAAATCAGCCATGATATCTCCTGTATTCTCTTATAATGAGATCATGTCTTTCCCTGATTAGTTTCACTGCCTCCAGAGATTTCTTGAGTTTTTTTGCAACCGCTTTTGGAGGTTTTGTGATGATGAAATACAGCTGTCGCTTACCAATCCTGTATTTCCTGAGAAGATCATCGTATCCTGTCTTTCCCCATTCTTCCTTCATTGCTAACATAAGAGGAATACATCAGAGAATAAAAAATAAATGGTATGGGTTTAATTTTTAATGTGTCTGGTTCTGTGAACATAAATGGCCGTATCTCTTCTGCCAAAAACACTTCCACATGGGCAGATGAACTTGCCATCCTTTTCAGTTATCGTGAACCCATAATCCTTTCTTTTTCGTGCAACTGTCTCCCCACGATCGGGTTTAGTTATCGGTATATCTTTTTCTTCAGATGGAGCAGGCTTTTCTTTACTTGTTACGGGTGTTGCTTGAGAATTATCAACTACTGACGGTTCAGATGGTTCAGGTTTTGAGGGAGTATCACTGATCTCAGGGGATGCTTTCTTTTCCGCTTTCCTCTCCATATGTTTGAGTTCCTTCCTGTATTCTTTCATCGGTTTCCCATCCACAGATATGACATCTTCTATGTCGTCTACGATGAGAGGCAACGCTATTGCCTTGTTACCAATGTCTTTCGGATCTTTCTGAAGGCATACATAGAGAGCATCCCAGTCATAATCCGTAAATTCCCGTATCTCATCGAAGTAAAGTTTTACAGGTTTCGGATTATCCGACTTCTTTACAAGAACTTCAGTTCCTTTCGGAACATTCATCCAGAAATCCTTCTGCCGGAATATCACGGCCTTGTCACCCCAATCTTCTTTTTTTCTGTGGTAAATGAATATCCACAATCCCTGCACTGGTATCTTTGAACTCTCGATCCATCATTCTTCAGGATCATTCCATTCTTTCGGATGTTCTCACTCCCACATTTTGGGCATTTTATTTTTCCTTCTTCTATCGCAATCATACTTATAGAGATAGATAGATACTATTTATAATTTCACTTCAATTTTCTTTCCCATCATCTGACCGTTCCAAAAATTATATCTGACGGATCCCTGGGAGGCTGCGATTC
>JAJYZU010000088.1 GCA_021799755.1 Thermoplasmata archaeon | reverse complement strand
TATCAGTTCCTCTCTATCGAAGGATATGACTCAATAAAAATCTCGGACGGTATGCTGCAAGGTTATCTGGCGTATTAATGTCTCACCCGAATTCTTTCCTGTACAGTTCATTCAGGACAGGATGCTCCGCGAATACGGTTGTTTTAGGGAACGGATAAAATCTCATTGAAAAGATCTTCCCCTTCGATGGACTATCCCTGACAAAGCTCATTCCGAAGGACTTGCACACAGCAACACCGGCGGGCGTGTAAGCATTTGCTGAAATCTCATCAAAGAATATTCCCTGTTTTGCAAGATCCTCCACCACCCTGAGAAACGAATGATAGAGCAGGTGAATGCTGGATGTGCCCCTGTACTTTTCCCGCAGCGCAAGCATTGTGAAGAATACCTTGAAGTGGCCTGCAAGCTCCATAGCTGGCACCATTTCTTCAGAAATCTGCCCCTCGATGATCTCTCCGTTCTTCAGCATATCAAGATTTTCGCTGAATAAAGGTACATAACTCCAGTATCCTGCAATTTCCCCAGGAGACCTGTAAAGGATTCTCCAAGTGTCGGGGTGGTTGAACCTGATCCTGGCCCATGGAGCGGTGTCGCCCTCATCCTCTGGCCTGAGGTCCTCTATTACCTCATAGTCGATTTTCTCAAGTTCATCCACAAGCTTAACGGAATTCCACCCCCATGAAATAACGTCATCAATCTTTCCGACGTGCAGCTTTGGGAGACTATTATCGCCGGATTCCCTTCCCTCAAGAGCCATTGAGACGCTCTTCGATATTGTAAAAGGAGATGTCGGATTGTTCGGATCCCTGACCCATTCCATCTTATTCTTGTCGTAGGATATTTCGTACATACCTATGGAATCGATTTCATCATTGCTAAAAGCCATCGTTATTATGGAGTATCCAGGAACTATATGTGGGTCCCTGACTTCATCATAAACGCATCTCGCGCCGCATATCATTGGGTGACTCCTCGTGTTGTGCCTGCCTATCAAACTGGCTGTAATGTCAATGTAAGCCCTGAGGCTGTGGACGTGGCCGGTAAGAATTAAGTCTGAACGGCCTTTTATAAGATCCTGCGTAGTTTGTTGGGATACCGGAACTATAGCCTCAAACGGGTGATGGAAAAGACATACATTGAATACCCTGAATGTTGAGTCGAGGTCCCCTATGGCATCCGCCTCGTTTGTAGCCGTATTTATCTGCTTTTCCCCTATATACCCGTAGTAAGGATATTTCTGAGAGAAAAGATACGCAGAATTGAAGCTTATGAAATTTACCTTGAATTTTTCTATCACAAAGCTTCTGATTGAATAAAGGAAGCGAGAGTACTCCTGCCCTGAATCCTTGATAAAGTTGTAATAGTTGCTCATCCCTGCTTCAAGATTTTTTCTATCGCTTTCCCTGTCAAACCTTTTTTCAACTCGTTCTATTCCTCTCTGACCATTTTCCAGAAGGTCTTCCATCAAATCTGCATTTTCCCTGAGATGATCTGTCCAGTTTAAGTCATGATTTCCTGGCGCATAGAACACCAGCTTTGCTCCAATGGAATCCTTTAAGGATTGCGAGAAACTCTTTACTGCCTGAAATTCCTCCGGTCTCCCGCTATAGGTAAGATCGCCAGTGATGCATACGATAGGGTCTTTCAGGTCTTCAGATCTCAGTCTGTTTCGTAAATCCTCAATGAGCGTCCTCAGTATATTGTTTGTCTCGAATTGGTTGCTTGATGTTATATGCAGATCAGAAAGATGGACGATTGTTAATTTTGAAGGAGCCAGCTTTCCCACCTCCTGCAATTTTCCATGACCAGGTTAATACGCCTTAGACCATTGATGGCAATGATAATTTCCCGTTTTGAAATGTAGAAGTGTATCAATGCAGCCTTCCACTGTTTCAACTGCTTGCTTAATATAAAATTTTCGACTGTAAATAAGGGTTTATCCAAGAAGCATCCGACATCGGAAATCTTAAGTATGCGATAAATAATGTATTTAGGATGTCACTATTGAATAGGAAGAGTATAGTGTCAATGATTTGCGTATCACTATTCATTTTTTCGGCTTTTTATATTATATCACCTGCTGACAACAATTACCATGTTCACGGTGCCGTGATCCCCAAAATGACGATAGCAATGGATGGGAAAAATTTCACGAATTCGTCGATCCCACTTTATGGTCTAATAGATCCCGTCAGTGTAATGATAGATTCGTCAGGGGTAGCACATATTTATGCCAAAAACAATCACGACCTGTTCTATTCCCAGGGCTATTTCACCGCCAGCCAACGGTTGTTCCAGATGGAATTTCAGACTGCAAGCGTAGCCGGATACTTCAGTAACGTGATAGGCACTGGTGCATATGAAGCGTCTCTGATGCAACAGATACCTGAGACGGCACATCAGTTAGATCAATATTACAAAACAAACTATCCCCAATACTATTCATACCTTCACGATTATGCTGCCGGAGTTAACGCCTACATAAACTCCTCATCAAATTCTATCCCTCTGGGGTTCAAACTAATTGGACAGGTTCCATACCAATGGAATGTGTATGATACCCTTGTTTGGCAGCAGAACATGGCTTTTGGACTTATGAATGGCAAGGCAAACACACTAAGAAATGACGCGTTTCTCAATGCATTTGGCTATTCAAACGTTTCATTAATCTGGCCTGATTATCCGTATTTCACCCAGAACATCACCGTAGTTCCTGGCAATGGTACCGTGAATGGATACAATCTTTCTGACCAGGGAGTTACAACATCCTATTTCTGGTCACAGAATTTCTATTCGCAATGGGCAACAGGTGTCAATCTCTCATTGATAAAAAACCTGACACCGTTGATAAATAGCGCCATAACAAACATGACTGACCCGTATCTGAATGTGTTCGATCATAGGGCATATTCTTCGTTCGTAGGAAGCAACGAATGGATAGTGACAGCCAATTACAGCAAGGATCATAACCCCATGCTGGAAAACGACCCACACCTTGGCCTAACGTTACCTAACCTATTTATGCCGCTTCAGTTGTCAGATCCGCAATTCAACGCGACAGGGTGGGAACTGATTGGTACACCTGGGCTGCTTATCGGCCACACGAGATACACATCTTGGGGATTGACAACCCCTGGCGGATACAATGGCCTGGAATATCTGGAAATCCTAAACGGTTCGTCATACCTAAGTGACGGACATTGGTATCCTCTTCAGATGGTCAACTACACGGTAGGCGGACAAAATTTCAGCATTAACTACACAAATAATGGCCCACTCGTGGGAAGACAGGGAAATTATGGAGTGAGCTTCAATTGGGCCGGAGGACACGATGCCCTTGACATTATTGCGATCTTGCTCCTCGACCAGTCAAGAAACTATAACGATATGCTCACCGCGCTTCAATACTGGGGTTCGCCTCCCCAAAACTTTGCACTGGTTTCCATGAACAGTTCTGGCATATTGACTGCTGGTAAGTATCCACTGGTTAACGTTACACTGCCCGACGGAAGAATGGTGAGCGTTGTGGGTTCCCAATCTCTTCTTAATGGATCATTGTCAGAATACGAACCTACCGGGTTTGTTCCATTCAAGTATCTTCCTCAAACAAAAAATCCGTCAAGAGGATATGCCTATGCCCCGAACCAGCCCCTTGCCGGCCTAAACTACCCATATCCATTCATAGCTGAGGTTGGTGGAGAAGGGGGACGGGCGCACACTATCTCGACGTATTTGGGCGATCATCCAAACATGACGGTGAACGACATGATCCAACTGCAATCAAACGTAACTGCCCCCTTTGCAAAAATGTTCATGCCAATCCTGGAAAATGCACTTAGCGGGATGACGATGAACAGCACGGAATCCACTGCATATGACTTAATGACCTCGTGGAATTTCACAGATTATACAAACGAGGTAGGTCCAACAGTATTCTGGTACCTGAGGATGATGATTTATAATGATAGTTTCCAGAAGATATATAGCGGGAAGTCATTCTCGGCTCAGGGTCTTCCAGTTATAGCAACCACTATTTACCTTGCAGAACACGATCCAAACTCACCATGGTTTAACGGGAACTTTACCAAGCTTGCAAGGGAAGCATTTACACAGGCAGTTGCATTCCTTCAAACAAATATAAACACAAATGTAAGCAACTGGACTTGGGGTACGGTTCACGAACTCTATATCCCAAGTTTCCTTAGCTTCCTTGGCGTTAACGAGGGATCATACGGCCCCGTTCCATACAAAGGAGGCAGCCATACCGTAAGCGTTGCTGGAGTCTCCTCGCTCCAGCTTTCTGTGCCTCTCAGCCCCGCCACGACAAGTTCCGTTTTGAAGGAGATATCCTCTCCCGCCATGAATCAATTCTACGGTGTTTTTGCAGGAGGGTTAAGCGAGAACTATACAAGCTATTACTACTCCAACCAACTAAATTATTGGCTCACCGACAATTATTATAACATGAGTAACCAACCAACAGTATTTTCAATGAGGTACCTTTCAGCGAACTATACGGTGAGTTTCGTCAGAACAGGCATCCCTGCAGGTACAGCATGGTCAGTAACGTTCAACGGCATAACGAACACAACGGCAGGAGCATTAGTTACATTCAGGTCTTATAATGGCACCTATTCTTTCTCAGTATCAAATGTGAGTGGATTCCTTCTAAGAGAGAGTTCTGGCTCAATTACGGTTGATGGCGAGAACATTACTCATAGTGTTGAGTACATGAAGACGTATGTTATTTCGTTCGTGGAAAGTGGCCTCCCGCAAGGGACATCATGGTCAGTATCCCTTAACGGCACACCGAGAACGTCCACAGATGCCATGATAAATTTCACCGTAGTCAACGGTACTTATGTTTATAGTGTAGGGACTGTCAGTGGATACAATATCGCCAAAGCGGAAGGGAACATAACTGTGTCTGGCAGCAGCGTGAGCCAAACTGAAAACTTTACAAAGGTATCCAGTCCGCAAAACATTACGATTTACTACGAAGTTGCCGCTGCGTTAGTTGCGATGGCAATTGCCGCCACAGCCATAACGCTATTCATAAGGAGGAAAAGATGATAAATGACGTATCTGCCGAATAACGCAAT
>JAJYZU010000087.1 GCA_021799755.1 Thermoplasmata archaeon | reverse complement strand
ACCACAAGGGAGAATCTTCAATCCAAGGATTACCAGAAATATCATTATGATCTTGCCCCAATAGAGAGGGAGATTTCGGGCAGGGCAATATCAATGGACCGCAATGATCTCCATAACAGGAAGAGATACACGATAATCAATAACGGAAGAGAGGTGTCCGTGGAATTTGTCGAGCCAATGTTCAACTACGATTTCTGCAACAACTGCACCAGGCTCAGGCTCACCTCTACAGGAGAACTTAAGCCATGCCTTATGCGCAGCGATAATTATGTCGACATATTGCATGAGATACGCTCAGAAAATTCAAGATCGCGACTGGAAAGTATATTTGGAAAGGCAGCAAAGGAGAGGGAACCATACTGGAGGAAAGAGGATGTTGTTGAAAGTGAAGTACTTCGCCAGGTTTAGGGAGATAGCAGGCATGGAAGAGGAAGAAATAGAGATAGTTTCCGGCTCCACGGTGAGAGATCTCAAGAGGAGTATTCTCAGCCTGCATCCCGGCATGTCAAGCTACGAAAACACACTCATTGTGGCACGCAACGAACAGTTTGCAGATGATAACGTGAAAATGTCTCCAGACGATATAATAGCCGTATTTCCACCAGTCAGTGGTGGATGAGACATTCATTATGAGATCGAAGGGATACGGTACACCAAGCATGTCCAAGGCAGTGGAGCCGGGATGGCATTAAAATGAGAGGACTCGAAATTGACAGATATCTTGGCAATGTATCGCTGGGAAATATTTCAATGGACGGGCAGAGGAAAATCTCATCATCATGGGTAACCGTTGTGGGACTTGGGGGAACTGGCGGGATGGCTGCGGAGCTCCTCGCAAGGACCGGTATAGGAAAGTTGACAATAATTGATTATGACACAGTATCCATGACAAATCTGCAAAGGCAGATAGTATATCAGGAGTCAGATCTGGGCATCCTTAAGTCTGAAGCTCTGCTGAAGAGACTCAATGCCGTCAACCATAATGTGGAGGTTGAACCGATCAATGAGAAAGTGACAGAGTCCAACAGATCCATCATCGGTACTCCAGACCTCATATTCGACGGAACAGACAATTTCTCTGTCCGGAACATTATCAACAGGTATTCTGTGGAGAACAGAATACCATGGATCATGACCGCAGCAAACGAGACCTTCGGTACCTTCAAGGCCGTGATACCGGGCGTGACTTCCTGCATTTCCTGTCTGGGATATCCTGAAAGCGGGGGGGAGAACGTGGGTTGTGCACAGTCAGGGATACTGTCGTCTGCCCCTGCAACCGTCAGTTCCATGGCATTTTCTCTCGCCCTGAAAATACTTATGGGAGAACAGGTGGACGGGGACATAATATACGTGGACCTCTGGAATTACAGCATTGAGAGGATACATAATGAGCGCAGCAAAGTCTGTCCTGTCTGTGGACGTTTATGATAGCCGTCATATTTGTTAAGAAAAGTGAGCGCTTTCCGGGGAAACATAGTGCTCTGGTTAACGGATCTGGTCTGACAGAGGGGTTAACGATAAAACTCTGCAGTCTCGGGCTGTTTGATCAGGTCATAATATTCTCCAAGGACCCATCATTCCAATCCGGATATGGAAGAATTGAGAAGGACAATTCAGAGGGAATCATCGTTAATTCAGTTTTCAATGCAGTCTCTATCTTTGGCGACATATTTGCCTTCGCGGGCGATATGCCGGCGATCTGCCCGGATCTCATCCGGAACATGGTGAAAGCGTTTGAAGGCAGGTCACTCTGCCCGGTCACTTCTGACGGGAAACTGCAGACTCTTCACTGTATTTATTCATCCTCAATACTCCAGGATTTCGGAAGATACATAGATGAAGGCGGGAGATCACTTCACGGATTTGTTGAGAGAAACGCAGATCTGATCAAGGTTTCACCGGATCAGTCGGACTGTTTCTTAAACATAAACCACCCTGCAGATCTTGAAAAATACCTGTCAGAAAAATTAAGGAATCCGGACGAAAGCGAAAGGTGAAGATGCAGATCATCTGTTTATTTCATGATATGCATGATCAACTATGCTGTTGATAATTTGGAACGCAGTTCTCTGGGCATCCTCTGATCCGGGCAGGGAAAAAACCATCTTGCCGTTGTACAGGAACATTGATGCATCAGAGAGTATTGAATATTTATTATCCTCCAGGCCCGCCCTCCTGAATTGCTCACCAAATCCCGATATCTCTCTCTCACCGAGCTTCCTGATTGTCCTTGAGGTTATGTCATGCTTTCCAAGGCCAGTTCCGCCTATGAAAATGAAAACGTCATAATGGCCATGTTCTCTTGAAAGCAGCTTCTCAATCATTGAGGGATCGTTGCGGATTATGGATCGATGAGCTTCTCTGCCTGAAGATGAAATAAACTCACTCATGATCTTCCCGGAAATATCTGTCTCCTCTGTTCTGGTGTCAGAAACAGTGACTATCATAAACTTGAGACTGAGTTTTTCGCCCTCATCATGAATCATCGATTCTCACCTTCTTTTTGCTATCCACCTTCACTGAAGAAATTTCAGTATTTGGATATTGCCCCTCCTTGTCTTTTTCAAGATATTTTACCATGTCCCATATGGCGAGGAGAGCAATCTCGACGCAGTTGACGGCCTCCATCTCAACTCCCGTTCTGTATGTTGCCTTGACTGTGCATGAGGTCTTTATGCCATTACTGGAAACATCGAATTCCACATTTACTGATGAGATCGGGATCTGGTGGCAGTACGGGATCAGATCCCATGTCCTCTTTGCAGCGCTTATACCTGCAACCCTGGCAGTTTCAAGGACATCACCTTTCTTCACCGCTTTCTCATTAATACTCCTGACAGTTGATTCCTGCAACCTGATATATCCGCTTGCTGTGGCGGTCCTTTCAACAATCTCCTTCGAGGATATATCTATCATAACGTTGCATGCTTTCAAACAATATAAACAACATTCGCCATATCGTCTACTAGACTTCAGGAAATTCTCTTATCAATTCAAAACATAGCGAACTGCTTCCCCGGTCATGATCAATGATTGGAATGAACTCAGATCAAATTTCTTAAATATCATATTGGGCTAGACAATCATGACTCCAGAATCATTTGGCTATTACGTCCCCAGGAGTCTCAAGGAAGCATATGAGATACTTGACGAACATGAAGGCGAGGCGAAAGTGCTTGCCGGAGGTCAGAGCCTCATACCGCTGCTCAAATTGAGATTCACATCTGTGCCGTATCTGGTGGATATCTCCGAGATGGAGGATCTTGTTTACGTGAACGATTCTGGAAACAGCCTGAAGATTGGAGCGCTTACCACCATGTCGGATCTGGAGGACAGCCCCTTGATCAAGACAAGGTACCCTATAATATGGGACGCCGCATCCAGAGTAGCTGATCCGCTCGTCAGGAACAGGGGAACTGTTGGCGGAAACATCAGCCATGGAGACCCTTCCAACGACATGCCAGCAGTTATGATTGCACTGCAGGCCCAATTTGTCGCAGGAAGCAGCAAAGGAGACAGAAGGATAAAGGCAGAAGACTTCTTCGTTGATTCATACACCACCGCTCTGAAAAGCGGAGAAATACTCAAAGAAATAATAATTCCAAAGCCCGCTGATCACACCTCCGGCTGTTATGCGAAGGAGAAGAAAAGTGCCGGAGACTTCTCAATCGCTGCAGTGGCTGCGCAGATTACAATAGACGAGGAAGGGACAATAATGCAGGCTGGAATTGGATTGACGTCCGTGGGTCCTAAACCTCTGAAGGCGGTCAATGCTGAAAAGTTCCTCATCGGAAAGAAATTCGAGGACAGCGTTCCGGAGGAGCTTGGGAAATTAACTGAAGAATATTCTGAATTCTCCCCGGACGTTTTCGGATCTGTGGAATTTAAGCGGAAGATTCTCCACAGGGTGGCGATTAAGGCCGTGGATAAGGCTGTGGAAAGGGCGGATGTGGCATAAATGGATATGGTTAGTATCAAAGTCAGGGTTAACGGAAAGGAATACCAGTCTGACGTCGAACCGAGAAAGCTGCTCGTTCATTATCTCAGGGAGGATCTTGGACTCACAGGTACCCATGTAGGGTGCGACACCTCAAACTGCGGTGCATGCACAGTATTAATGAACGGTAAAGCTGTAAAATCATGCACTGTCCTTGCGGTGCAGGCTGATGGCAAGGAGATCAGCACCGTGGAAGGGCTTTCTACAGGTGGAGAACTTCATCCATTGCAGAAGGCATTTCTGGAGAAACATGGACTTCAATGCGGGTACTGCACTTCAGGGATGCTTATGACATCTCTGTGGCTGTTGAGGAAGTACAAGGATCCGACCGAGGAACAGATACGCAGAAACCTTTCGGGCAACCTGTGCAGGTGCACAGGATACCAGAGCATTGTGGAATCCATTCAGTATGCCGCCAAACTGATGGAAAACGAGGACGATCAGAAACAGAAGGTCAAGCCTTCGCAGGTCTGATAGTATTTGGATGATGATTTAACATGTATGACAGCAGATTGTTTGTGGAAGGAAAAGGAACGTTTGTGGACGACATTGTCCTGCCAGATATGCTTTACATGTCCGTGGTCAGGAGCCCTTATGCAAGAGCCAGAATCACCAGCATAGAGGGCGGAATGAGTTATCTCGATCTCAAGGCAAAGATGGCTTCGGTTGGAGAGGGGGCTGTGGCCGGCAGAGCATCCCTTATCCAGCCTGTCTTTGCAGCGGGGCAGGTAAACTATGTTGGTGAGGCTGTGGCAGCAGTTTTTGCAAAAGACAGGTATGCTTCGGAGGATTTACTCAATTCAGTGGATGTGGGCTATGAGCCTCTGAAACCGGTTATGGATTTCCAGAGTGCTGCGACGGCACCTCCAATTCATCATGGAACCCAGAGCAATATTCTTTTAGAGGGCTTCAGGGGAAGTGATTTTGACGACGTCAAATCTGCTCTTGTTCTGGAAGATACATTTGTCAACAGAAGGATAGCAACCAATCCCATTGAACCCAGAGGGATAATAGCTAATTTCGATGGCAGAAAGCTCAACGTATGGATATCTACCCAGTCTGTGCACAGCATAAAGGAAGGGTTGTGCGAGGCATTGAAACTTGATCCG
>JAJYZU010000086.1 GCA_021799755.1 Thermoplasmata archaeon | reverse complement strand
CTGAGGTTTACGGGTGTAATTGAGGTATTGTACCAGAGTTGATTGGAATTCACGTTGACAATGGTTTCGGGGACAATATTAGAACCCCACAGCGATGTTCCGATTGCAAATTCTACCGATCCGCTGCTTCCAGATAAGTAGAGAGTGACAAAATTTATTGTCCTGCTGCTAGAGCCTACTGTGAACTCTTCAGCCTCGGGAAGATTGTAGGTGTAAATGTTTGAAGATGTTGCGTTTACCTGCGAAAAAACGCCTGACGTTGATGGAGGCGAAGAAGAACTAGCAGTGAATGTTATCCCTATAGTCTGAGAAGCTCCATCGACAGTAACGGATCCGGACGACGGAGATGCTGTATATCCAGATACAAAACCAACTGAGTACGAATATGTTCCATTTGGAACTGAGAAAGATACCGTAGAACTGGACGAATTCTGCATATTACCGTTAAACGTTACTGACCATGATGTCCCTGATGGAAGGCCGGATTCAGAAAAATCTACAGGATAACTGGTAGGTGTGACAGAGATATTCATCTGTGCATTGACAAAGTTGAATGCGTTTATGCTCCCCCAGCCAACCGCGAGACTGTAGCCGTTCTCAGCGCTAAATGCACCGTTCGATCCGTTGCTCACAAAGTATAAAGCCGCTGGTCTTCCGAATGTACCAGAATACTGTTCCTGTCCGAATTTGTATATCAGCGGATCTATGAAGCCCTCCGGAGTTCCCAGAGAATGATCCATCACCGCTATTAGGCCTGCAGTGAGTGGTGAGGCTATGCTCGTTCCCCAAAGTTCTTGGTATCCGCTGGAGCCGCTATAGGTTATGTATATCTCCATATTCGCCCCATCCGCAGCAACATCTGGAGTTCCCCTGCCAGATGAAACGCCTGTCGTACTCGAGGCACCAGTGATAACAGAATTGGCATCCGATGAGTTCACCTGCCAAGATGGTTCAGAAAATACTGAGCTTACGCCACCCTGTGAACCGTCCCCAGAATTCGGAGTGTTATACCATACGGATTCGGTCTGGATTCCTGTTGTACCCGACCCATTAGTGCTTGCAGTTCCCGTCAGTTCTGTGGAGAGACCACCGACAGCAAGTGTTCCGAAGTCGTTGTATGCCATCGTCGCAGGGAAACTCGGAGCTGGGCTGCTGGTATCTCCATCGTCACCAGAAGAGGCAAGAACTGTTATGCCTCTTGCTGCCGCTTCTTCTTCATATTGCATCCATGTTGAATCATTTGTATCTGTACCTCCCCATGAGTTTGATATCGCAACCACATGAGAGAGTGCATTATCCACCGATGTGTTATAATTTGGATTCAGAACAGCGGCAAATGCCTGATCAAGATCTGATTCAGTTGCAGCAGGGCCGTATACCTCAACAATGTGCGCACCCGGGGCAGCAGATCCCGCCATCTCTAAATCAAGCGTGCTTTCGAAATCCGCCTGGGTTGTATCATTTGCTGCAGAAGGGCCTGGTGCAGGTGCACCGAGGATCGGATAGCCGTATGCAACAGGCTGTGGCTCGTTCGAAGGTATGTTATGTTCATAATAATAGGATATATCTGATGGCACGAAAGGTGCAACATCCTGTCCTGCAGAGTTAGTTCCTGACCAGAGGATCGTCGCAATCGTCTCATTTGTGGGATATCCATACTTTGCATAAAGTTGATTTAACTGATACGCGGATTGAAAATCTGCACCATAAAGCGTCTGGGATGTTCCGGAACCTTCAAACATTGGCGAGATCTTTGCCTTGAATTGATCACTCAAACCGATAATCCCAGAGATCTGGCCGAAATTCACAGAAATGGAAAGACCTGATGAAGGAGCATAAAATCCTCCGTTGTCAAAAGAGCTTATGGTGGTATGGAACACGCTTTCAAACTGGTTGACCGTTCCTGTGAGTACGAGTGATACACGATCGCCATAAACCTTTACAAGAAATCCGTGAGAGGCAAAGTACGCCATGTAACTGTCATACTCACCCACCGATGGGGAAAACATATCTATAAACTGCTGCTGGGTAAGATAGTGATGATATATTGGAGAAGAGGGATTCTGAAGACCGCTAAGAAGAGTATTGAGCTCCCCCTGATTCCTGTAGGCTAATGAAACGATGACGCTGAGCTGTTTCGCTGGATTCACAGCACCGGATGGCTGGACATTGGATACAACCCCGACAACAGAATCCGGGATAACAGTCAGTACACTATTTCTATGTTGTGATGTGTCTGTGCTGTGTGAAAGGACTACAAACGACGTGGCAATAAAAACTACACTCACAACAATAACCAGGCTTAAAAGCAATGCTTTTCTCATTGAGAAAAGTTATGAGGTAGGAAATATATAATTGTTTCGAAGGAGACCCCGTCGATCTGAAACAATAACCTCTGCAGGACGTGCAATTGTGAAAAAAAATTACGTAATATTTCTTTACCATGCTGCCACTATAAAGTAAGAAATACTATTTCATGCATGGTGAAAACTTGTTATATAGATTCGGTTGCACATAACGGGTTCAAAAAAATTAGCTGGGATAGTTTAAGTTTTATTTAGGTGTCCAATAACCTCCACAAGAAATGCCTACAATCCAAGATCGAATAAAGAGTATAGAAGAGGAACTACAGAAGACCGAATATAACAAAGCTACTGAGAAGCACATAGGTCTTCTGAAAGCGAAACTTTCGAAGCTCACGCTTGAGATGGAAAGCCAGAAAGGTGGATCCACGTCCGGATTTGCCATTCCAAAAAGTGGCGATGCTACAGTCGCTCTCGTCGGCTTCCCGAACGTCGGCAAGAGCAGTCTCCTGAACGCGATGACTTCGCAGGAAAGTGAGGTCGGAAACTTCGCATTCACAACGCTTAAGGTTGTTCCAGGTATTCTTAATTACAAAGGAGCACAGATACAGATACTCGATCTGCCAGGCATAGTGGAAAACGCAAGTAGGGGCGCGGGCAGGGGCAGAGAAGTCTTGAGCATAGTTCGTGGAGCCGATCTTGTAATCATTGTTACGGATGTTGACACAAAGGGCATTGAAAAGATTATCAGGGAGCTTCACAACAGCGGGATTGTACTGAATGAGAAGAAAAAGAGTATTGAAGTTAAAAAGACAAACATAGGCGGAATGCGATTGCACAAGCCTAAATGGATCGATATCGACGAGGAGCAGGTAAGGCTCATATTGAAGGAGTTCAAAATAGTGAGTGCGGACGTATACATACGTGAATCGGTAAGAGTGGAAGACCTAATCGACTATCTTAAGGGAAATGTCGTTTATGTTCCTGCAATATTCATTGTTAATAAGGTAGATTTGCCGCACACAAGCGATAACATGGAACAGCTTCCTGGGAGGTATATCCAGGTTTCCGCTAAAACGGGAAGGAATATTCCGGAGTTAAAAGACTTAATTTTCGATTCGCTGGATCTGATAAGAGTCTATATGAGAAAGAAATCGGGTGAGGTTGACATGGAAAGACCTATGGTGCTGAGGAAGGGATCAAAAGTAAGGGATGTGGCGAGGAAGATCAGCAGAAATATGATATCAACGTACAGGTACGCAATAATATCCGGTCCAAATAGGAAACAGGGTGAGCTGAGGGTTGGTCTCGATTACGATCTGCTTGATGAAGACGTTATAACGATAATAAGCAGGAATTGATTAAGATGCTAATCGCAAAGAGAGTGATATTTCACGGAAGAGTGCAGGGTGTCAATTTCAGGGCAAATGCTTCTGAACTCGCAGTTTCGCTTGGACTGAATGGATGGATCAGAAATCTTCCTGACGGAACAGTCGAAGCACATTTCGAAGGGAATGAAGAGCGCATCATGGAAATGATAGAAAGATCCAAAACAGAGCTCTTTCCTGCCATAGTGGATGGCGTCGATATTGAAGACACACCCACGGAAAACCACAGCAGTTTCAGCGTTATCAGGTAACGATCTCGAACTCGAAACCTAAAGTTTTGAGCTTTTCGATAAGGATTTTAAGATGGTTCTCGTCCCTGAGGTTGACAGAAAACGTAACAGTCTGGAAACCTATCGGCGTGTTCCTTGCCAGATTATCGACTTCGGCATGGTATATATTCCCGAGAACGGAAGAGATGGCAGAGGAGATTTTCAGAAGCGTCCCCGGACGATCAGGAATCTTGAATTCTATCCTTACAAGCTTTGATTCAATCTCCATGCATTTGTATATTATCTTGGATAAGAGTAGGAAGTTTATGTTGCCACCGGACAGCAAAACGACAGTTTTTCTGCCTTTAATATCCACCTTGTTTTCCATAATCGCAGCAAATGCAGCCGCACCAGAGGGTTCCACAAGTATCTTGCTCCTCTCCAGCAGCTTGTATATCGCCATTGCAATGGTTTCGTCGCTTACAGTAACTATATCATCAACGTTCTGTTTCGCTGCCTCAAGAGTGAGCTCCCCCGGATACTTTACAGAGATACCGTCAGCAATGCTGTTTCCAGATGTGTGCGCCACAATCTTTCCTGCCTCCAGTGATTCTTTCATTGAGTCAGAAAGTTCGGACTCTACACCTATAACTCTGATGTCCTTATTGAGTGATTTGAGTGCTATGGATATACCCGAGATAAGACCTCCGCCACCAACTGGAACTATCACCGTATCAACGTCTTTGAGGTCCCTGTAAATCTCCAAACCTATAGTACCCTGGCCTGCAATCACGTAAGGATCGTTGAACGCCTCGATGAAAGTACGTCCCTCAATTTTCTGTATTTCCGAGGCAACAGCTCGTGCGTCCGAATAATCCTGTCCCTTGAGAACTACCTCAGCCCCATAGTTCAAGACTGCATTTATCTTGGCAGGGATCGTCGTCTCCGGCATCACAATCTTTGCCTTTATGCCAGAATATTTTGCGGCGAAGGCCACCCCCTGCGCATGATTACCGGAACTTGCTGTTATAACTCCGCGTTTTTTCTCATCTTCGCTCAGCTTCGATATTCGGTACAAGGCACCCCTACTCTTAAACGAACCAGTTTTCTGCCAGTTCTCCAGTTTAAAGTACAGATCGGAGCCGTAAACTGTACTGAATGTTGCTGATCTCTGTAGGGGAGTCTTGTTAATCTTCCCCTCGAGGTACATTTCTGCTTCCT
>JAJYZU010000085.1 GCA_021799755.1 Thermoplasmata archaeon | reverse complement strand
ATAATGAAGAGCTATGAATCGGCCGAAGCACAACTTCTTGAGGATGATCTTGAGTCTGTCCTGAATGAGATGATGGATTTTTCGGAGTACCTGCTTGATCTTGCCAATACCCGTAAAGAAAAATTGAGAAAAGGAATCAATGAACTTAAAATGATATCTGAAAGACTGCAAAAATGCATAGAAAAATTGGATGGTGAATAGGTGGCAATAATAGAGGTCAGGAATCTAACAAAGATATACAGTGGAAAGGTGAAAGCTGTCGACGGTATCTCCTTTTCTGTCAATGAAAATGAAGTTTATGGCCTGCTGGGTCCAAACGGAGCTGGAAAGACCACCACTATCAAGATGCTCACATCCTCGCTTAAACCAACTTCCGGAACAGCCACGATTGACGGGCTCGACATTGTCAGGGATTCACTCAAGGTGAGGGAAATAATCGGGATAGTCCCGCAGGATCTGACTGCAGATGAGGATCTCAAGGGATATGAGAACTTGATGATGTTCGCTCAATTTTATAATATTCCGAGAAAAGAAGCGGAGGATCAGATAGAAAAACTTCTCGATCTGGTTGACCTTAAGGAAGCTGCAAGCAAGTACGTGAGAGAATATTCCGGCGGAATGAGAAAAAGGCTTGAACTGGCAATTGGCCTTCTCCATAACCCCAAGGTGCTGTTCCTTGATGAACCGACCCTCGGACTTGATGTGCAGACACGGACAAAGATGTGGGAATACATCAGAAACGTTGTGAAAGCAATTGGAGTCACGATAATACTCACAAGCCATTATCTTGAAGAGATTGACGAACTTGCTGACAGGATGTCCATTATAGACCGGGGAAAGATCGTCATCACAGGCACCTCTGCCGAACTAAAAAGCTCCCTCAAGGGAGACATAATTTCCGTGACATGCGGAGACAAGGAAAATGCCTCGCGACTTGCAGTCTATCCTGGCGCAATTGAACCTCCCAAGGTGAAGGAACTGGATGTACGAATAAAGGTGGAAAATTCTGAAACCGAACTGGCAAAGATTTTCAATTACATGATTGAAAATAGGATAACCCCGCTGTCGATAAATGTCTACAAACCTTCGCTTGACCAGGTCTTCATAGAATACACGGGCAAGACCATAAAGGAGGCGGAGGGCGGGGAAGACGTCAGGAAGAATATGATGAACATGAGGAGGATGAGAGCGTGAGCGGACTCATACCTCTCACTGTCAGGGAGATCAAGAAATGGTACAGAAATCCCACATTCTTCTTCGTAGGATTAATTCAGCCGTTCTTCTGGATTGCCCTGTTTGGAAGTGCGCTTTCAGCTGGGCCCTTCGGGTCATCCAGCGCATCCGTTTTTCTTGAGGGGGCTCACACATACATAACGTTCATCCTTGGCGGTGTGCTAACAACCACCGCACTCTTCACAGGCATGTTTTCAGGTATCAACATAATTTGGGACAGGCGTCTGGGAACTTTATCCAGGCTCTTGTCTTCGCCCATAAGCAGAAGCTCAATAGTGTTTTCAAAAATCCTTGCAGCCATGGTGCGTATTCTTGTCCAGGTTGTGATTCTGTTCATAGCGGCACTAGTGATTCCCAACGGGCTTGAACTAACCAACGGGATTACCCTGCTGGAGATTGGAGTGATTATCGCTGCTGTCCTCATGATAGCGTTCATTTTTTCTGCGATTTTCTCAATAATTGCGGTCAGAATGAGGAACATGCAGACCATATTCGGAATAACGAACCTTGTAAATCTCCCGCTGATGTTTGCCAGCTTCGCCCTGTTTCCTCCATCGTTCATGGCGTCCTGGTTGAAAACTGTGGCATATGGAAATCCCGTCAGCTGGTCTGCAATTGCCATGAGGGACGTCATCATCAATGGAACCGTGATAAGCTCATCTCAGATGTATACAGTTGGACTGTACCTTTTGTATCTGGGCATACTGACCGTTGTAACCCTCCTGCTTGTCTATTTCGTAACAGAGAAGGAGATCAGGGAATAGATCTTTTATTATTCCCGAATATTTTATTTCAGAAAAACTGTGATCCTGTCGTTCCAAAAACAAAAAGTATTCATGTCACTTATGCATGGAGTTCAGAACATGAATTCAGATTACACAAAATTTGCATATCTATTGCAGAGAAGACCCCTCATATTTACTGTTGTGCCGATTCGTGATAACAAAACCGGAGATCCGGTACATGACGAGAAGATCCTGAAAACCGTTGACTCAAGGAAAGCAGAAATAGCTGCAGCGCTGAAACCTTTTACCCGCCTCAATGCAGTAAACGTTCCAGAGCTGGTTGAGGAGAATCACGAAGGAAAACCGAGGTATAACAGCGTCTATACAAGGAAACTGGCCAGATCAATTGCTGATTCCCTCGGAGTGGATGCCATTGTGAACAAGGTTGTCGTTCACATTGATAGTTACGACGACTATGTCAAATGGATTGCGGAAACCAGTTCACTTGGCATATCAAACATCATATTCGTTGGCGGGAATACAAGGCATCACAGGTATCCGGGACCAAGCGTTTCAGAAGCAAATATAGCGATCAGGCATCTTGAGGAGAAGGGCCAGATCAAGGGCATAACTGTTGGGAATATATGCCTCCCGGAGAGAAGAGACGAGGCCAAGAAAATGCTTTTCAAGACGCTCACCGGAGCAAAGTTTTTCACAACACAGATGCTTTTTGACAGCAGACAGATAGCAGATCTGCTTTACGAATACGGTAAGCTGTGCTCCATAGCAGATGTGGAACCTGCCACCATATTATTGAGCTTTGCACCTTTGAAGAGCACTGCTGATCTCAATCTCCTCGATTTTCTTGGCGTGGACCTGCCTGAAAACGTTAAGAATTACATACTCGAGGACGTCAGCATGGCCGAGGCCACTCACCGTTCTCTTCTTAATGCACTGAATGTATACTCAGGAGTTGTGAAGGCTCTGGAAAACGTTAAAAATCCAGTTCCCATCGGAATAAACATCGAGCAGCTTACCAGATCTAATCTTTCATCTTCCGTAAAGATGCTTGGTGAATTTTCAGGAGTGATTGATCTTCAAAGCCATGGGATCAGTGAACATCTGGAAAAATTGCAGCATCAAAACTGAATCTAAGAATTTTGAGCTGTAATCAAACGATATGCGTCCCCGGTAGACCGTTCTGTGGTATAACTAAGGTTTCTGCCTGCCTGCCGTTTCCTTTTTTATATTTTTTGTCTTACGGATGGTTTCTATGATCTCTGCCATTATGCTGAGAGATATCTCAAACGGAGTCACAGCACCTATGTCTATTCCAACCGGCGAATGTATTGAATCCAGGAACTCCCTGTTCATGCCGTCGGCTGTCAGCATCTTCACATCGTTTTCGAATCTTTTGCGGCTTGCGAGCATTCCGATGTATCTGGGGCTGAATCTCGATAGCATCTTCAGAACCTTCAGATCCTCGACCCCTTTTGTCAGTACAACAACGAAATCATCGGATGAGATTTTGAACGTGCCGTTCTCTATTTCGTCCGATGTTACCCTCCTGTTACTTGTATCTGAAAAATCTGGACTGGGATCAACGACCACTGTCTGGAATCCAGCCATATTGCAAAGTTTCGCCACACTGATCTCAACCTCATCTTTGCCGCCGGATGATATCAAAATCACCCTGCAGCCTGGCCTGAACGGTTCAATGAAGACATCCATTATCCCTCCGCAGAAAGTTTCCACATGTATCTCATCGCTCCTGTTGAGTGCCATGCCTTTCAATGCGTCCTTGGTATCTTCCAGGAATATCTTCACCATCCTTGGCTCATTTTCCCTTAGAGTCTCAAGCGATTTCTCGATAATCACTGAGTCTGGACAGGCTCCTCCAAGTGTGCCGGCAATGATTTTACCATCGCCCGAAATAATCATTTTGAAGCCGGGCTTGCCAATCGATGACCCGGACACGTTCACGATGGTCACAACACAGAAATGCTGACCTGAATCTATTAAATCCTGCGCAATTTTAGGGAAGTCCCAGTTATTCAACAAGCTATCCAAACTTTAGTTATTCGTTTAATATAAATGCTGTCCACTAACACATAATATTGTAAGAATCGTGATGAGTAATCCTGTCAGCGAATAGCCTCCATTCGGCACCTAACCTCGGATACGCCCTTAGTGTTGCCCGCAATGCCGCTAAAGTATATCTCATACAGAATGATGTGCTATCGATATCATGGAGGTTAAGGGAGAATTCGATGTCAGATCCGGAAGGGATAAGATCTATGACTTTTTTGAAAACGTGGAGAAGGTTGCTGCCATAATCCCTGGATTGATCTCCACTGAGAAGGTTGACAGTTATTCTGCAAAGCTTCAGGTGAAGGCGGGCGTATCCTACATCAAGGGGAAGTTCAACGTTCTTCTTGAGGTTGTTAAGCCTGTGAAGTATCAACCGATTGAGGTATCGGGAAGGGGATCAGGATCAGGAAACTCTCTCAATCTGAAGGCAGTCTATTATATCGACGAATACAGCCCTGGAGCCTCCAGAGTAATGTGGACCGTTGACCTGACTTTTGGCGGTGTAGCGGCAACAATGGGGGCCAGACTCATAAACGGGACTGTGGAAAAATATACAAAAGAACTTGCCGATGCGTTCAAGAAAGCCATTGAGGCATGAGGCTGTTGGGTTCATCTGGAGTTTCAGCCATTGTACTGGCATCCGGATTCTCAAGACGTTTCAATTCAAACAAGCTTTTGCTGCCCTTGGGAAACGAAACTGTCATAGGGATGAGCGTGAGGCATATCATGGAAGCGGGCGTATCAAAGATAGCTGTCGTGATTCCGGGGGACGGGTCTATGCTAGAACTTGCGCTCCCGGAAAATGTTGATAAAATCTACAACCTGGACAGGATCGAGGGTATCGCATCATCAATCAGGGCAGGCGTAAATCGATATATCGAAAGCGGTGATGCCATACTAATAATGAATGGGGACCAGCCATTACTGCCACCATCAATAATTAGACAGCTGATCGATCTATATGCCTGCAATGACCGGAAGATCGCTGCCTGTTCCATTGACGGGAATCCTGTCAATCCTGCAATATTTCCACATATGTATCTTGCAGATCTTATGGCCCTGAATGGTGACAGGGGTGCGAAATCACTAATTTTGAGCAACATGGAAAACGTCGTTACGGTCGACGTCGATCCTGTTCTCCTCACCGATGTGGACACC
>JAJYZU010000004.1 GCA_021799755.1 Thermoplasmata archaeon | reverse complement strand
ATATATCTTTTTTATTGAAATTTGAAATTATCGATCATACTGGCGATGTCGGTATTATTGTTTACGGTTCCGATTTTAGCGAGATTTTGAAAAACTCCGTCTTTGCACTATCTGAGCTTGTGTTCCCCGACACTGGATTTCAAGCTGAGATAACGGAGACGGTACAAGTGGAAGGCGCCACAAACGAGGATCTGCTTCTGAATCTTCTTTCGCTGGTCGTACAAAGGATCGATTCAGACGGAGTGATATTTTATGACATTAATAGCCTCTCAGTAACAGCAGGAAGTATTAATGCAGAGTTGAAAGGCATGAAAATAAGGGAGGGAATGAATTACGAATATGTCCTGAAGGCTGTGACCTATCATGATCTGGAAGTAAATGCAACAAAGGGATACGCAAGGATAATTTTTGATATTTGAGTCCATCTCACTCGTAGAGACCTGCGTCGTGGACAACCTAATCTATGCGGAGTTATGAAAAAGCATTTAAAAGGGGTAATGATCAGCCCATATGTCTGCACTAGTTCCAAAGAAGATATTTTTTACCCGTGGCGTGGGCCGCGGTGAAAGCCAACTTCAGTCATTCGAGGAGGCTTTGAGGGATGCCGGAATAGCTCCTTACAACTTATCCAGCATAAGTTCAATTTTCCCGCCCTTTGCGGAAACTGTTTCAAGAGAGGAGGGAATAAAGCTCCTTTCTCCAGGACAGATATTATTCTCTGTTCTTGCCAGAAACTCTACAAATGAACTCAACAGGATGATATCGGCTGCAATCGGCTACGCTATTCCCAGGGACCAGAGCAAGTGGGGATATCTTAGCGAACATCACAGTTTTGGGGAGACAGAAAAGGTAGCTGGTTACTATGCTGAAAAGCTCGCTGCAGAGATGCTGGCGAGCACCATGGGGCTGATGGACAAGTTGGTCTGGGATGACAACAAGAAGGAATATGTTCTTGAGGACAAGATACTGACCACTCGCAACATTTGCTCAACCGCCGTGGTTCTTAAATCCGGCGAGTGGACAACAACTGTTGCTGCCGCCGTCCTGATAGTCTAGGTGCGTTCAATGGACCAATACAATGAAAGGAAATGGCAGGAAGCCTGGTCCAAAAGCAAGATTTTCCAGCCGGCTCTGGACAGGAATAAAAAAAAGTTTCTGATTACAGTACCATGGCCATACACCAACGGTTCACTGCATGTTGGTCACGGGCGAACATATACCCTAGGAGACGTGATTGCAAGATACAAGAGAATCACCGGTTACAACGTTCTTTTTCCCATGGGGTTTCACCAGAGTGGAACTCCTATCCTTGCACTTGCAAGCAGATTGAGAAATGGGGACGCTAAAGCAATATCTCAGCTTACCAGGGATATAGCCACATACGAGCCGGAACAAAATATCCAGAAGATACTAAAGACAATGGTAGAACCAAAGAACATAGCTGATTATTTTTCCGATGCAACGGTTAGGGACTTTACCTCGATGGGTTACTCCATAGACTGGTCAAGGCGATTTACTTCAGCCGACCATTTTTATCAGGATTTTGTCCGCTGGCAATTTCTTAAATTACAAAGGCTGGGAATGATTCGCCAGGAAAGGTATCCGATCCTTTTCAGTCCGGCTGAGAATAATGCGGTTGGAGAGGACGACATAAGTGATGGAGATATAGACAAGGTATCTATCGAGGAGTTTACCGCAGTGAAGTTCAGGTCTGAGGATTTTTCTCTTCTTGCAGCCTCGATAAGGCCTGAAACAATATTCGGCATCACAAACCTGTGGATCAGCAGTGCAGGGAATTACGTCCTTATAGAGCTCGACGGTGATCCTGTAGCTGTATCCTCTGAAGCATACACTAAACTGTCATATCAGCGTGATGGCGTTAAATTCATCAGAGAAATGGAAAAGCGGGAGATACTTGACAGAGAATTCTATACGCCAATCAAAAGGTTGAAGATCAAGGTATATGAAGCTGATTTTGTAAACCCATCAAACGGGTCTGGAATTGTTTATTCAGTACCCGGGCACTCCATAATTGATTACGCAGAGGTAATCAGACAGGGGCTTGACATTCAGCCGAAGGTCATAATCTCCATAGAGAATCCGGCTGATACGGTATTGCAGAGGGCGCATTCCGTTGATCTATCAGATTACGAGAAGCTGAGGGATGTTAATGTAGAGTTGTACCGAACAGAATACTACGGGGGGATAATGGTAGATGGCCTTCCGGTTATTTCCGGAGAGACCGTGGCAAGAGCACGTGAAAAAATAAGGGAAACACTCATTGAAGGCGGAGACGCACTTGTATTTTATGAAACGTCCCGGCAGGCAGAGACCAGGACTGGCGACCGGGTCATAGTTGCGGTTCTTAAGGATCAGTGGTTTCTGGACTACTCGCTGGAATGGCTAAAGGAGAGGGCTCATAAACTCGTTGATGAGATGCACTTCATACCTGATCATTACAAGAGTTCAATGCAGGAAACAATCGATTGGCTGAAGCAGAGGCCATGCGCAAGACTTCGTGGACTCGGAACGCACCTTCCCATGGATGAGCGGTGGATCATCGAATCACTATCGGATTCCACGATCTATCCTGCAGTATATACAAATTCAAATTACCTGAGGAAAATTAAGGAAGTTTCTGGTGAAATAGATCCTGGGATACTAGAATATATCTTCACTAATGCACCGGCACTTGAAAAAAACAGGTATCCGGAGGAAATCCTAAAACTTGCCAATGAAGCAAGGAAAGAGATGGAGTACTGGTACGGGGTGGATGTTAGACTTACTTCCTACCCTCACCTGACAAACCATCTTGCATTCTACATCCTTAATCACGTTGCCATTTTCAGCGGAAGTTACCTCCCCTCCGCACTGATCATCTCCGGCATAATTACCGCTGACGGGCGCAAGATCTCGAAGAGCAAGGGCAACGGGGAGTCCTTAATGACAGTTTCCCGGAAATATTCTGCCGATATATACAGGCTTTATGTGGCTGTCGGGGCAGACTTTTCGTCAACTCTGGACTGGAATGAAGCTGATGTAAATGCACTGAGGAAGAGGTATGAAAGCTTTGTCCAGATACTTGACAATTACAAGCCGATGGAAGACGAGATGAATGGGGCCGAGAAGTGGTTTGTCTCATCTTTCTATATGCATCTGAAGAGTTACATTGAGAACATGGAAAAATACAACATCCGATCTGCTTTCGTTTCCATATTCTATGAGGTACTTAATGATCTAAGGCGGTGTGAGACCAGGGGGGGCAGGACGGACCTCGCAATCGGAAAAGTGATGAAGGACTGGCTCATAGCACTTTCTCCTGCAATACCGCACACAGCCGAGGAATACTGGCACAGGCATATCGGGGATTCATTTGTCTCTATCCAGCAACTGAACCAGCAGCCGGAACTATCTATCGATACTGTGGTAATTGAGGAAGACAACTATGTACAGAAGCTGATTTCAGATATCAGATCCATAATGGCGATCACTAAAATAACACCGAAAACTGTTGAAATTTACGCAGCCGGAAAGGAAACCGCGGAACTTGCAAGGACCCTCTTAGGTGGGGATTACGGGAAGGTGGACAAGGCGCATAAGTTCATGATCCAGGATTTTACGAGAAACCGGAAGAGCATTTCCCTCAATGGCCTGGAAGAATATGCTGCAATAGAAGCTAACAGGAGCTTTATAGAATCAATTTTAGGTGCAAAGGTGGAAGTAAGGAGAGTTGACGATCCCGTAAATGGTAAAATAGCCTGGCCGGGCAGACCTGTGATTGTCCTGAACAAATAAGTCCCGCCCAGAGATCAACGATTATAAAGTTCAAGGTTATTCCATGCCAATGCAATCCGATGGTTCACGATCAGAAACCATGGTCGATCTGGTAAACTATTCAAGAAAACTCGGCTCGAACGAAAATCTCGTCCTGCATGGGGGAGGAAACACTTCGGCTAAGACACAGGAAGTAGATCATACCGGCAGACATCTTACAGTTCTCCGAGTAAAGGGAAGCGGATCAGATCTCTCAACCATAGAAGAGAGCGGATTCACAGGGTTAAGGCTCGACGATCTGGCAGCTGCGGAAAAGATTGAGAGCATGACCGACGAAGCCATGGCTGATTACCTGAGAAAAAGCATGGTGGATCCGTCAGAGCCATCTCCGTCGGTGGAGTCATTTCTTCATGCATTCATTCCTTACACCTTTGTTATGCATTCCCACGCAGATTCAATCCTATCCATAACCAACACGGATCTTTCAGCAGATGCTGTCAAAGATATACTGGGCAATGTAATTGTGCTGCCATACATACCGCCGGGGTTCACACTCGCCAGGGCGATCCTTTCACTTGGAAAGGAGGTAATCGGAAAGGTGGATGGTATTGTGCTTTCCAGGCATGGGCTGTTCACATTTTCAGATAAGGCCGACGAAGCCTGGAACAAGCACCAGAAAATTGTTTCAGCCGCGGATAAGTACATAGGCAAAAGAGTAAGCTCCAGGTTCAAGGCAAAATTTGAGTCAATTCCGGAAGCAGAAGTGGAGAAGGCAATTCCAGTCATTCGCGGCAGCTTATCCAGACACGGAAAGAAGATACTGAACATTGATGCATCAGGTATTTCAGGAGAGATAGCTCACTCTGTCGAAGGCCAACAGTTTGCTGCGTATGGTCCCGCGACTCCTGACATGCTCATCAGGACGAAATATGACTATCTGTACCTGGAGAACCTGGACAACATCCAGGGGTCAATTGAAAAATATGCCGAGAAATACGCGGAGGAATATCGGAAATATGTCAATGGATATCCAATGCATGATCCCTATCCATCAATCATTGTGGTAAGGGGATACGGGATCATAACTGCTGGAATAACTGAAAAGGAGGCCAGGATTATTCATGATCTTGCCCTTCACTCATTCATAGTCAACTCAAGCGCTGAGGCAATCTCGCATCACGAGTTTATCTCCAGGCAGGAAGCCTACAACATGGAATACTGGCCATTGGAGGAGGCAAAACTCAAGAAATTCAAGCCAAAGAGACTTCAGGGTAGCATATCCCTTGTAACCGGAGCAGCAAACGGAATAGGGCTTGAGGCATTCCGAAAGCTATCACAAAACGGTTCTACCGTCATTGCATGCGATCTTGACGGCAGAATCAGTGAAATTGCCAGGGAAGTTTCAGCCAAAACCGGAATCGCAAGTCTTCCCGTGGTCGTCGACCTTTCCAGGGAGGAACAGATAAGGAGCATGTTCAGGGAAGTGATAAGAACATATGGTGGGATCGATATCGTGTTCAGCAACGCAGGCATCCTGAAAAGTGACATGATAGAAGACGTAAGGATCGAGGACATGGACTTGCACTATGCTGTCATAGGAAGAGCCAGTTTCATCATAACACAGGAGGCTTTGAGGATAATGAAGGCACAGCGGATTGGTGGAAATCTGGTTTACAACATTACGAAGAATCTTCTGCATCCCGGTGCTGGAATGACTTCCTACGGGTCATCTAAGGCATTCGCAGCACACGTATGCCATTACGCTGCAAAGGAAGGCGGTCCTTTCGGAGTCAGGGCAAATATCATAAATCCAGATAAGATCTTCCGTGGTTCCAGGATCTGGGAGAACGGGGTACTGGAGGCTAGGGCCATGGCAAAGGGGCAGACGGTTGAGGAATACAAGACCCAGAACCTGCTCAGGCGCGAGGTTCTTCCAGATCACGTCGCAAATGTGCTCCTTTCATTGATCGACGAGGAAGCGTTCGGTGCAACTACCGACGCAATGATACCCGTTGATGGCGGCGTAATCTGAAGGTCATATAAAGTGCCGGATAACCTTTCTTATGCTGAAATCGATGCCGAAGCCAATCAGGTCCCTTCTCGCCTGTAATGAAGTACGCAGAGCTGAGAAACCCAGCATCCCTCCGTTCTGTATTGCCGAAACCAGCTCGTACAGCTGCTCATAGTAGCCAAATGCTTTCATTATTTGCTTCCGGTAGTCCATCTTGATCATATCGAGATCATCCTGCCTTTTCATGATTTGTACAAGGATTTCTGCTGATTCCAGTGCAGGCAGTATTCCTTCGCCGGTTATGGGGGAGACCAGCCCTATGGATTCACCTACGCCGATAACTTTGCCCCTGACCATGTCTCCAAAGAGCGGTTTCATCCTTATCTTCCTACCAACAGTGAAACCCCGCTCTACAGATCGAAGTGCTTCATCAACCACATCAAGCGTCAGAGATCCGGCCCCAATGTGATAGCCTCCTGTAATTGGGAATTCCCAGTAATAACCCGTTCCTTTCTTAAAGAAGTGAAAATAGAAATCTTTGTGATCAGCCTTCTTTGAAATAATCTCCCTTGCATACATCAGGTGATCATCTTCCGCCTTTCCAAGAATCTGCCTGGAAACACCAGTAGCATCTACTGTCACAGAACCATCCTTTGCCTGCCTGAACGCTGTCATTTTTGTAGGGAGACCCGCTACCATGTCTCTTTCGAAACGATTCTTGTCAAAGGTCCCGATTCCGCGCCCGGCGAATTCAACCGGACCAAACTCGTTCCCGGAAAAAATAACTGAACTGGATCGCACCGTGGAATATTCTTCCATGTCCAGTCCAGCGCGACTGGCAAAGGTTTTAATTCTGTCAAGGTTGGTGGCATATCCGCAAGGGATGTAATAGTCCGGGCGTTTGGGGTCAAAGCCCATAGAATCAAAGCCTTCCTGGTTCAGCCTCCTCAGGAGGTAGGATCCTGCAATCCCAAGTCCAGCAACATTTATCATCAGGGCAAAATATCGAGGTGCATAAATAATCTCGCTGAGGTAATATGAAATGGGTCATGTCTTCAAGTTCGCATATGATGGTTCCGAGTTCTCTGGGTACCAGAAGGGAAACGGTGAGAACAGCGTTGAGGATTCAATCATCAGACGACTAAAGGCCGCAGGGATCGATTGCGGGATCAGATCAGCTGCGAGAACAGATAGAGGGGTATCTGCTGTTGGAAACGCAGTTTACATAGACTCGGACGAAAGACCAGAAAAAATTTCTGGAATAGTGAACTCAGGCGGGAAAAATTTGATCCTGCACTCATATGCGGCTGTTGACAGTACTTTCAGGCCAAGACATTGCGACATGAAAGTATATCGCTACATCCTTGCGTCAGAGTCCGTGCAGCTTGACATAATTTCATCAATTCTGCACCGTTTCGAAGGCACCCACGATTTTTCATGTTTTTCCAGAACCGATGGCAGGAGACCCATAAGAACCATAGATCGCATCGACGTGAGGCAATTCGGGAACATGGTTTATGTTGATTTCTATGGCCAGAGTTTCCTGTGGAACCAGATACGCAGCATTATTGCCTATTCCCTCTGGAATCAGGAATCTAATCCACTTTGCGATCCATTCGATCTTAAATCAAGGTATTCCGGGCTGGCGGATCCATATTCCCTTGTTCTTATGGACATATTTTACGCCGGGGTACAATTTACTGGTGTTCAATCCGCCAAGTTTTCCAGATTACTCAGAGAGGAGATCCATCACACTGAGGTTAGGCTCGTTAGGGAGAAATTTCTGCTAGATCGGGTGACGGGAAAGGACCATGACTTCAGTTATGCTTTTAACCATCCAAGGGATCATAAGTCGTGAAATTCTCCGAGGTTACGAAGAGTTTCGAGGAACTCTCGAAGACTACAAAGAGGCTTGAACTAAGTTCTATACTTGTTGATCTGATGAAGAAGTCTGGAGATGACCTTAAAACGCTTGTTTACCTCATGCAGGGTAAGCTTGCACCGGATTATCTTGGTATCGAAACAGGGGTCTCTGAGAAGATCATTATAAAGGCACTTTCTTCTGTATCTGGGCTTACCGAGGGAGAGATAGGTTCCCGCCTGGTGAAAGAGGGAGACATTGGAGAACTTGTTGAATCAATTATGATCACCAAGAGACAGGCTTCACTAGAGACTCAGGAGCTAACCGTGAGATCAGTCCATGAATCACTGATGAAGCTCTCCGAGTCAAAGGGGCAGGGAAGTATCGCAATGAAAATCAACACCCTGAGGAACATTTTCATAAGTGGAACTCCTGCAGATTCAAAATACATTTCAAGAATTATCGAGGGAAAATTGCGCCTGGGAATAGCTGATTCCACCATAATAGACGCACTGACGCTTGCATTTGCCGCAAAGGAAGATCACGAAGCAGTGGACAATGCGTATAATTTTCATCCAGATATCGGGCACATAGCCGAACTGCTGAGGAACGGTGACATCAATGCCATTCGGGCAATAGGTCCAGAACCGCTCATTCCATTCAAGGTCATGCTTGCCGAAAGGCTTCGGGACATAAAATCCATAATAGGAAAGATGAATCAGGGGGCTGCTTTCGAATACAAATACGACGGCCTCAGGACACAGATACACAAATCCGGTGAGAAAGTCAGGATATTCTCCCGTGGTACAGAGGACGTCACAGATCAATTTCCGGACATAGTTAATGCTGTTTCTGAGACCTTCTCCTGCGATACATGCATACTTGACGGGGAATCTGTCCCTTATAACCCTGAAACTGGGGAACTGTATCCATTCCAGTTTGTCTCCCAGCGCAGAGGCAGAAAATATAAACTTGGTGAGATGCAGAGTGAGATACCAATAACTGTATTCCTGTTCGATATCCTTTACCTTAACGGAGAGTCGCTTGCAGGAAAACCATATGGCGAAAGAAGATTGATTTTGGAGAAGGCATTTGTTGAAGGGCAGTCATTCAAATTGGCAAGGAGACTTGTCTCCAGTGACGAGGACGTGATCAGGGCATTTTTCAACCAGTCTATAGCGGACGGTTGTGAGGGAGTTGTTGCTAAGAGCCTTGCCGAAGACTCAATTTATCGTGCAGGGGCAAGAGGATGGCTGTGGATCAAGTTGAAGAAAGATTACCAAGCGGAACTATCTGACACACTCGATCTTGTCGTTGTCGGAGCTTTCGGCGGGCAAGGCAGAAGGAAAGGAAAATACGGGGCTCTTTTAATGGCATGCTACAACCAGGCCAATGACACCTTCGAGACGACATGCAAACTGGGCTCAGGTTTCACGGATGAATTCCTGATTTCAATGTCAAAGGAACTTTCCGGGGAGAGGGTAGAGAGTAAGCCTGCCCGTGTTGTTTCAAAGATGGAGCCTGACATATGGCTTGATCCAACAATGGTCATGGAGATAATAGGTGCAGAGATAACTGTCAGTCCCATACACACCTGCTCCTATGGAACAGTTGAAAAAGAATCTGGCCTTGCCATTAGATTTCCAAGATTCAATGGCAGGATAAGGAGGGACAAAAAACCTGAAGATGCCACAACCACGTCAGAAATTCTGGAAATGTTTCTTAGCCAGAGAAAAACAATATCTTAGAAATGCTAAAAATCTTTTAAAAATAAGTGAGGATTAATTTAATCCTCGTTGTTATCGGAATCTCTTCTTCCTCTTCCGCCGTAGCTTCTGTTGCCGCCGCTTCCGCCGCCGTATCTGCGATAGGAACCTGATCCTCCGCTGCTACCGCCTCTGAAGCCACCGCCGCTACCGCTTCTGTACTGGTTCTCGTATTCCTTCTCGCTCATGTCAAGCTCTTCGTTTGTGCTCGGGACCTCTTCAGTACCCTCGCTTAATGTGCCATATTTTCCGACGTTAAGTCTCATGTGGCCCCTGACCAGGGAAACGTATCCGTTGTCAATGTAGAGCGTCGCACCGTCAGTAGCTTGAGCTGCCTGGTCTCCCCAAAGTGAAAGTATAATCTTTCCGGTTTCATCTGCTATGATTACTTCCGTTACCGACTTTTCCTCTCCAAATCTTGTCTGGATCGATTTTGGCTCGCCTACTGATACAACCTTTGCAAGAACGTTAACACGTCTTGAAGAAGGTGTTAGGTCTTTTATTTTGGTAGTTCCTTCCATTCTATTACTTCCTTTTGTCTAAAAAAGACAGGTGCTTATCTAATATTCATATATAATGCTATCGAATTATTCTTTTTCCCTGCGCAAAGGTTTTGCCCATTATTCAAGGATTGCGCTTTCTATTTGCTTCATTGCCCATGGCATTACCTCTGTTATAAAAGACGGGCCATGATGCGCAAAGTAATCCAAAGTGCCTGGAGTCTTGAAAATTGCTTTCGTTTTTCCGGCAGAAGTTCCATCCCACTTCCGTCGGATCACTATCTTCTGCATATCGGCATCCGATAATTTTGTATACATTTTATGTTCATAAAAGATGATCTGGGGATCATTACGCAGAATGAAGTCATCATCCGGCTTCAGCCATTCGCTGCTGAAATTCCTGTATATGCTGTTGACACCCATCAGGTAAAGTGCGTCTGTGATGTAGCTCATTGAACCGAAAGATACCGGTCCTCCAAGGTCGATCTCCAGGTATCCCCGAACATTATGTGCACCAGTTTGAACCGGCACCTTTTTCAGCAGTCCACTATAAAGTTGCCTTGCTTCATCGATCCTGTTCACAACTATTCCAACGCGCATGACCAGGTCCAGGATTCCTGCTACCGTTGAGGGCAGCTCGAACATGTATACTGGGAACCTTTCGGCGACGGAATCTGAGAAGTTTCGCTGAAATCCTGATATGGTCAGCACAAGGTCCGGTTTTAACTCCTCCAGCAGTTCTATTCTTGCCGATCCGTAGCTTCCTACGCGTCTCTTCAACCTGGTAGCTTCCGGTCTGGCACAGAAAGCGGAGATTCCTGCGATCTTATCTGCCATGCCAAGCTGGTACAGAATTTCGGTAACTGACGGACTGAAGCTGATTATTCTCTCTGGGTTATCAGGAATGATTACCTCGTCTCCGCTGGAGCTGATTAGCTTTCTCATTTTTTTCACCCATCTCTGTGCCTTGATTCATGAAACATTGCTTAATACTTTCTAGAACCAAGATCGCTTGGTTGGAATGTTATTGCAGCAGACCGTTCATCACGTCACGGTTTCATATTTCTTATCCTTTGACGGTAGCAGTGGAAGCATCAGGCCTGATATTATGGCAAACAGCAGCATAATCCACATGGCATCTGCAAGTCCGATGTATGGATACAAAACTGTATAAACTGCAATTCCTGCTGCACCACCCACCGTGTTTCCGACTCCCCACACCATTGAATTGGATCTGGTCGAAAATTCACGAGGGACTACCTGCCCTACGTAACCAAGGAGCACTGGAAAACCAGTGAACGCCATGAATGTAAACAGTGCATAGCCGAAGAATATTACGATGAAGCTCTTTGTGAAAAGGAATATAAAAAATCCTATCACAGAAAAGAGGGAGCTTAGGGCTATGGTAAACTTACCGCCTTTAAGTGAAGTAAGGTATCCAAAAATTGGCTGTCCGAATACTGAGGTTAACAGGCTTACTGAGAGCAGTATGCTCATCAGGCTTTTTGAGTTTAAGACACTGGTGAGGTAAGTGGGTGCGAATGTGGTCACGCCCATCATGAACATAGATCTTATGAAAACTATGATGGTAAGAATGAGCAGAAAACTCCTGTAGGCGCCTATTTGTGCTTTTTTCTCAGGCGTCGTGCTTCCGGAAACCGGCCTGGATTTTTCACGGTGGAAGAACTTCAGCCCGAAATAAATGGCAAGGGCAGCAGCGAACATATAGATGGAAATGACGCCAAGACCAGTCCCTATGCCGATTATGGCAAACATTGATACCATTATAAAAGGCATCACGGCCCTGCCTGAACTCGCTATGGCACCGTTAAGACCGAGAGCCGACGGGGCTCTCTCACGCCCGAAGGATTGGGATAGAACAGTGGCTCCAAGGGGATGGTAAAATGCCTGACCAATGCCAAGCATGACAATTCCAAGAAGAAGGAATTCATACAGGTACTGCCGGAACATGAACGAAATGGCAAATGCGATAACCGATCCAGCAAGGATACCTATTCCCAGTGAAATCAATGAATTGTCTCTGTCTCCGGCATCAGCTAGCGAACCGACACGCATACTGAGCAAGCCGGAAATAACCTCATAGATAATGGCTAGAGAACCTAGAACAGTGACCGGTACGAGTTGTGTGTAATACACTATCAGAACTGGGAACATGAAGGCAGTACCATCATTCGCAAAGTGTGCAAGAGATGTAAATGTAAGGGCTTTGAGGCCGTTATTCATTACTGGATATTTTAAAGGGAATTTTAATGCTTTCTTATCATCGTTCGGCACAGATTTGATAAGTGTTCATTCAGTCGGGCAAAAATACATTAGATGCTAAAATATAGGACTTCGACCCTGCCCGAGTGGGGTAATCTGGATATCCTAGGGGCCTGCGGAGCCTCAGATTCGGGTTCAAATCCCGGCTCGGGCGTATTCATTCAAAGGAATAGTCGATCTTGACATAACCTGGTCTTTTTTTTTAGCCACTGTACGCTCTGGACAATAATTCAATGACCTCTGAATGGGAAAGATAAGGATTCTAGCACTTACGTTGGCAGAATTTGTTGCCAGCAAGCCCTTAATACTTGATATATATATTTCGAAACTATGTTCGAGAGAACGAAAGCGGGACTTTACGCGCATACGGGAGCCTCGTCAACATAGTGCCAGGAGCCTTAATTTCAGGCACTTTCCAAAATGAAAGCCAATATATTGATAACTGTAGTTGCAATAAAGAGGGAATATGCGATCATGGCGAAAATAAAAGAGACCATGAAAGTATACGATTTTTTACCTATAAGGAAGGCAAGAATAGTGATGGCGGATATAAAAAATATCAACAGTGAGTAAATCTCCAGCTGCATGAATCTTGCCTCAGTTCTGAACCACGCCATGGCAGGAGAGAAGAGGGCAGCCGATGCAACAAGTACAACGAGAAATTCTGTTACAAGTATCCAGGTACTGTTTCTTCCCGTTTTGGTTGCGATTGCAGTAATCACCGATTCAAATACCGCTACTCCAATGATAATATCTATCAGTATATCAATGCCGAACCCAAAGTTTGGCAAAAAGAAACGCAAATACCTGAATGGCGTTATCAGAAGGAATGCTCCGCTCCATACTGTTACGGAAATTGCGGTTCTGTACAGGTAAAACGCTGGCCCGTTTACAAATGGCTGAGACGACTGCTTCTTTTCAATGGGATACATTGCTCTCCTGTCAAAGGGCGTTACTCGCTGAATTACAGGACTGAATGATGGATAGCCGTCAGTTACGAATGACCCTGACCTGCTTGTTGAAAGCGAAGGCGAGGAGGATACCATCTTCAGATCAAAAGTATTGGCAAAGAAATCATCCTGGCTGTCATCAGCATATGAAAAAAATCCGGCGCAGAAGCCAATCCAGCTTTCCATTGCCCCATCATTTCTCGCCTTTACGCCTACTCTCGGTTTCCTGATTCGATCCACAAGCTCAAAGGAGATTATAGATAGTGCAGTTGCAATAATATATTCAGGGAGGAAATAAAGTAAGTTGGTCAGACTTAAAACTATCATTTGATTTCAACAGCCGTTTGTTTTTTCCGCTAAGTTATATAATTACTTATATATTAATATTCATTGCATATCCCAGAACCACAGATAAGATGGTCTGGTTCTGATTCAAACCAAGTAAAAGCTATGCTATACGGCTCGCATACATTATGTTTTTATAGAAGTTCAAAATTAATTTTGAGGAATCGATATTTATGATAAATAGATTTTATACAGATTTTGCATATTCTCCCGTCGGCCCAGGGAAAAATTATTCTATACCAGTTACCGGCAAATTCCATGGTAAGGTTGGAGATGAAGGTCTTTTTGTTAATTCACTTGACTCAAGGATGGACTACGACAGCATATTTGAGGTAGTGAAGGAATCAGTCAGGTATGTCACCGGAAAGGCAAGATCCGGCATCGGACTGGCATTATCCGATCTGCCCTCTACTCTTGGTGCATACTGGCAGGTTGGCGGAAACTACATTGTAATGAACGAAAACCTGGTCAGGGCAATGCTAAAACTTTCTGGATCGGAGCGGGAATTCAATTCATTCATCTATATGATTCTGGCTCACGAATACATCCATTCACTCGGGTACATTGATGAAATGGAGGCCAGGGAGATGACCGCAAGAGTTGCACGTGCTGCTTTCGGAGAGAAACATCACGCCGCAAGGATGAGCGCGGGTGACGTATGGACCATGTATCCGCAGTTGAAGTATGCAGGATCGGGGAATGGCAGTTCCCTTAGAATTGTAAGTAAATTCGATTCTTCAGCAACTTCGTACATAGCATAATTAGCCGCCGCACATTTCAGCCTTCGGATGAGGGAATGGTAACCGGGTATTACAAAATCGAGAGACATGCGGACTATTATCTCATCAGATTTTTCAGATCGATGAGAAGATTCAGTTCCGCCCCTTACAATGGCGGAATAGGCGAGTCAATTGCATATGCAAACAGGCATGTAGAAAGGAATTACTGTTCCGATCCTGGTGTAGAGATCCCTCAATTCCTTGGCAGCAATAATATTGATGCGAAGGGGATAACAGTCACCCTAACGGCGTGTCCGGTTTCGAATTTTGTGCTGATCGAGGACAAAATAGGGGAACGCTTTCTTACATCTGCAATCACAGCAGGATCAGGAAATGCCCTTAGCATTGGGAGCAAGGGAAGTGAAGGTAACGGAACAGTAAACATATGTGTCATGACAAACCTACCACTGAGTGACTCTGGAACCATGAACCTTTATCAGACAATAGTCGAGGCGAAGGCACAGGCATTCAATGATCTGGGCATCAAGGACAGGATCACAGGAAAAATTTCTCCAGGCACATCAACCGATACTGTTTCCATATTTGTGGCAAGACATGGGAAGGATATGGAATTCGGTGGCAGGCTGACAAATATTGGGCACAGGATTTCTCTCACTGTTTATGAGAGTATCGGGTTAGCGCTTCAAAAATGCTTAGATTGAAACAAAAAACAGGCTACTCCCTGCTGAAGATAAATATATATTCATGCTTGAAGACGTAGAATCCACCGCTCAGAGCACGATATCTCCAAAGTTGCTCACTGCTCCGCTTCCCCTTTGTCGTGTCAAAGTTTTTGACCACCATGCTCCTTAGCAGAAAACCCCTTTGCATGATCTCATTCATGCAGTAAAATCCAAGAGGAATATGAACACCTTTTGAATATTTATCGCCTATCACCAGTACAAGGTATCTACCCTTCTGCAGCACCTCCTGCATTTTCTCCGACAGTTCTCCAATCTTTCCAATGAAAGTTTCTGTATCCTCAATGTTTGAAAGATCATCCACTGATTCCGAGAACCTGATTATGTCCTGATAAGGTGGGTGCAATATTACAAGCTGAAAGTTTCCAATGTCATTTTCCTTCATTATTCTATGGTAGTCAATTGCGAGGGAATTTCCGGCATAGGATTTTGTGGAAACCTGGAAAGGGTTTTCAGTGGCACCAATAATTCCCGTTGCCCTGGTTACAGTTTCAGCGTTAAGATCCACGCCTATTGCGTTCCTGCCCAGTCTACGGGACTCTATAAGGGTAGTTCCGCTTCCCATGAAAGGATCAAGGACCCAATCCCCTTTCTTTGTATATCTTTGCATCATCTGCCTTGGTATCATTGGTATGAAATTTCCCCAGTACCATGCACTGTGTCCGGAGCTCCGGTCTCTCCCCTTTTCTATCCAGAGGCTGTCGGTAATTATATCATCATATTCCTTCCACCTGGAAAGGTCAATGTCATTTACCCTGCCCGTTCTTGTATAGTTCAAGCTTCTATACAGCCGCTTGGCATAGTAAGTTGCCCTCTCAGCAGTCCTAGAAGCAGCCACCTGATTGAGTTCCGCAATTACAACTTCTCTTGATATCAGCCTGCTGGGGGTTACTGGATGTGATACTGACAAAGGTGTTTTGTAAATCAGAGCGAGAAGATCCATTGCTGACTTTCTCAGGATCAGGATATCGGTCTGGCTGATAATCCCGGGTAGCTTTTCATTCATGATGGAGATAGCTTCTTCTGAAAGTGCTGTCCTTCCATTCTCAGAAATCAGGGAAGGAGATTTTTCTCTGCTGTGGTTTACCATTTTGCAGAATAGAAATAATATAAGACATCATATGGCTTTCTATTGAATCTTCAGAATAACCAGCCTTGAATTCAAGACTGCAAAAGCAGAATTAAATGGAATGATGTCAGGTCACTTTATTAAGGTAGAATTATATTTCCACATGGATGTATCAGAACAGGAAAGTGGTTGTCGCAGGTGCAACAGGTTCCATAGGAAATAAACTATGCAAACTGCTGAAGGAATCAGGCTATGAAGTTACCGTCTTTTCCCGGAATCCTGAAAACGCCAGGCTGAAAGTTCCATACGCATCAAGGTACATAGAATTCAGCTATGAGAAACCGGGGGAATGGGTGAAGGAGCTTGATGGAAGCATGGGTGTCATAAACCTGTCAGGTGCTCCTGTTTTCAAAAGATGGACAAAAAAATATGTCAGGGAAATTATAGACAGCAGGGTTCAGTCGACCAGGGCGCTGGTGGATGGCATCCGCTCTGCAAAAAACAGGCCACGATTTCTCATCAACGCGTCAGCTTCTGGGTATTATGGCTACGAGATATCGGATGATAATGTGGTAACGGAAGCAACGCCTCCCGGAAATGATTTCTGGGGAAAACTAGTGACAGACTGGGAAGCGGAAGCGAAGAAAGCAGAGGAAATGAAGGTTCGTGTAGTTATGATCAGAACGAGTGTGATCCTATCAAGAGGTGAGGGGGCACTTGGCAAACTGGAGCCTGTATTCAGGAGAAATTTGGGAGGGTATGTGAAGCCTGGCACTCAGTGGTTCCCCTGGATACACGTGGCGGACGAGATTTCTCTCATCAAATTTGCAATGGAGAATGATTTCGTCAAGGGTCCTGTAAATGCATCTTCTCCAAATATACCGGACATGAAGCAGTTTGCATCAGTATTGGGCAGGACAATGAAAAAGCGCGGTAACATGGCCATTCCACCATTCTTGATCAGGATACTCATTGGAAAAGGTTCCTCAGTCATTTCAAGAGGTAGAAAAGTATATCCCAAAGCCGCCTTGGATAACGGTTTCAGGTTTAGGTTCCCTGACCTCGGTACGGCACTGGATGATCTTATAAACAGGTAAGATGGGAATTTCAGTTTTCAAAGTTCCCTGCAAAGAAGAATATTCATTAAATCCAGAGCGATTTACGGCGGGTAGGTTTTTATGGCAGGAAAAAAGATCGCAGTTGTTGGGGCAGGGAGCATGGGATCTGCTATTGCTGAAGTTATGGCATTCAACGGATATGAGGTTCTTCTCAAGGATGTCAAGCAAGAACTTGTCGAAAATGGTAAGTCACGCATCAGAAAGATACTCAAGGACCTTGTTTCCTATGAGGGGTCCAGGGCAACGAAGGAAATTTCTCGCATAGAAGCTATGGGACTGCAACTTACGGCCGGGCAGAAGGAAACAATTATGGAGAAACTCAAACCAGGCTACGGACAGGATTTCGTCGATCAGACGATGAAGCGTATCCATGGCACTGAATCTTTCCAGGATTTTGGCGACGCCGACATTGTCATTGAGGCCGCCTTCGAGAACATGTCGGTGAAGAAGGAGATATTCTCTGACATATCAAATCACTCCCGTGAAGATACAATAATAGCATCCAACACATCCTCACTGAGCATAAGTGCAATGGCCGGCAGCGTTTCCAGGCCAGACCGGGTGGTGATAACTCATTTCTTCAACCCGCCATACACGCTGCCTCTGGTGGAGATAGTTCCAGCCTTGCAGACATCCGAAAACACGCTTGAAACTGTCAAGGAATTCATCGGAACACTGCGAAACCATCGAACCCAGATGGTGCCCATAAGAGTCAAGGAAGTGCCAGGTTTCTTAGTGAACAGGATGCTCGTCCCGATGATGAATGAGGCTGTGTTCATTCTGGACGAAGGGGTTGCGAAGGCCGAAGACATAGACCGGGCCATGAAGACCGGTGCGGGTCTTCCCATGGGTCCCCTGGAGCTTGCAGACATGGTTGGGCTGGATATCACTTACGATGTTGCCAGGGTTCTGTATGAGGAGTATGGAGACCCAAAATACCGGCCATCAAATCTTCTTAAAAGGATGGTATCAGCCGGCATGCTCGGAAGGAAGTCTGGATCTGGATTCTATAAATATAAGTGAATTGTTAAGGCATAAGCCAGATGAATGAAAATAATCTGGGCATCACTTCAATGGAGTGATGTTTTTTCTCTGGCTGTTAATGAGAACCATTGTTGGTTCAACAACATACTTTGCCTTGGAAACTCTTGAGATAGAAACAAGGGCAGTTTTCCTGTCATTGCCCTTGAAGAGTTTGCTCAGTTCAGCCATCAGGGTCTTGCTTACCGCCAGTTCAACGAATATAGGTGTTCCCAGGTGATACCATGTCGCTATTATAGATGTGTTGTTAGTGCCAAGAATGTCCTCGCGGTCCACTTCAAATTCCAGTCTTTGACCTACTTCTATTTTCAATTCTGGTACCTACCAGACAAATAAAAAGATAGTTATTTAACCTTTTTTCATAGGTATGTGATACATTATCATACCTTTTAAAAAGCTATGGTTGCATGGTGAGTGCGTAGTTCAGGCTTTCTGGATAAGTTTGACCTCAAGCAACTTCTCCATTTTCCTTGCAATCCTTATGTCGGGCATAAGTTCTCCCCTCTCGATGCTGGACAGCACATTTTTTCTCTCCTGAAGTTTCTTTGCAAGCTCCTCCTGCGTCCACGAGAGTTTTTCTCTTGCCTCTTTAATAATTATGGCATAATCAGGGTCTATATCCATGGATTCCAGGTCTTCCTTAGGCTTCCTGTAGACGGGCTTAGATCTCAATGGTGCGCTATATGTTCTCGGTTTCTCCGGCATCGTCACAGGCTTAGGCTTCTCGCTATGTTCGGAGGAAAGTGAATTGAAGCTCCTCACGGCATCGACCGGCTTTCCAAATCTGGCACAGTCATCACACACATTGAGGATCGCCCCATCAACTCTGATCTTGGTGGTTTTCGTAGTCTTCTTTCCGCACATTTCGCATTCAATGCTGGCCATGTGCCTGTATTTCTAAAAGACTAAATATCTTTTACTGCTTTCAATATCCTGAACAAAATTAAAGCCGGAGGTTTTTGAAGCTGTCTACGCTGGATTCCAGGAGGATTTACATAGAGGGGAAAAAGCTGTACACCAAGTCCGACACAGCCAGAAGTGTATACGGTGAGGTTACGAAGAAGATTTCCGGCAGTTTCTATCGATACTGGAACCCCAAGAGGAGCAAGCTTTCTGCTGCCTTCATAAAGGGATTGAAATTTTTCCCTTTTTCGGAAACAAGCAATGTGCTATACCTTGGAGCGTCCACTGGAACAACGGTGAGCCACCTGTCGGATATATGCGTTCTGGGAAAAATCTATGCCGTGGAACTCTCCTATGAGCCCTTCACGAAGTTGCTCTCGCTGGCAGAGAACAGAACGAATATTTATCCGATCCTCGAGGATGCAAACCTTGTTGAGCGATACTCATTCTTCGTTGAGAATGTCGACATAATATACCAGGATATATCTCAGAGAAACCAGATCCAGATATTCAACAATAACGCAGATGTTTTCCGCGAAGCAAGAAAAGCATTGCTAGTCATAAAGATCAGGGCAATATCGTCCAGGCAGAACGAGGAGGAAATCCTGAATAAGGCAATCTCGGAGATAGATGATTTCAGGGTTGTACAGAAGGTGAATCTGGTCCCCTACGACAAGGCAAACTACATGCTCTATCTGGAACGGAAATAGCGTTTTTGGAAAATAGGATAGCTTATAATATCGCCGTAATATTTTAGCTCTGAAACATAATAAGAGGTTCCGAATATGTCAAGTAGCGCAAATCCACTCGAACTGGATTTTTTCAAGAAACAATCAATGGAGAGAAAGAAATGCACTTCATGCTCGTCCTTTTTCTGGACAACCGACCCCAAGAGGAAGACATGCGGCGATCCTCCATGCGATCAATATGGATTCATCGGCAAGCCACCAACGTCCAGGCAGTACAGCCTTGACGAGATGAGAAAGGAGTTCCTCGGATTCTTCAGCGGAACGCATACCATTGTCCAACCATATCCTGTGGTACCAAGATGGAGGGATGATGTGCTTCTGGTTAATGCCTCCATCTATGATTTCCAGCCACAGGTTACGTCAGGAGTGGTATCTCCTCCGGGAAATCCAATCGCCATGTCCCAGCCGTGCATCAGGATGAACGACATTGACCAGGTTGGCGTTACGGGAAGGCATCTCACAAGCTTCGAGATGCTCTGCCACGATTCATTCAACAGGGAGGACAAGGAAATTTACTGGAAGGATGAGACCGTAAAATACTGCAACTCTTTTCTTGTCGGACCTCTGGGTATCAGCCAGGATCTAATAACGTACAAGGAGAAACCGTGGTCCGGCGGAGGGAACGCTGGAAACGCACTTGAAGTATTTGTGCTTGGTCTCGAGGTTGCCACCCTGGTGTTCATGGACATGTCTGAAGACGAGAATGGAAGCTTTGAGGTAGAGGGCAAGAAATACTCGCCCATGCCCCAGAGAATCGTGGATACGGGATATGGTCTTGAAAGGCTTGTATGGTTATCAAGAGGCACTCCAACGGTATACGATTCAATCTTTCCCAATATACTGTCAGGCATAATACAGAGTTCAGGCATAAAGCGCCCGGACGATGGCATGATCGCACGGATAGTCACCGGGCTTGCTTCGGATGAATCTGCTGTTCCAAGGGATGTGATTAAAAAGGCAGTTGAAGGGCACTCTCTGGGTAACGGCGGAAATGCAGAGGAAACCATGCAAGATATGGAAAAACTCATGGCGGCCTTCATCCTCTCAGACCATAGTAGGACTCTGCTATTCATGTTCAGCGATTACGTCATACCTTCCAACGTCAAGGTCGGGTACCTGGCCCGGCTCCTTATCAGAAGATCCCTGAGATTCATAGGAGAACTCGGCCTTCACCTCACCCTTTCCGACCTGATCAGGCTGCAGATGGAGAACATAGGTGAATTGAAACTCAATTATCCGTCTGTTTTCATTGATGAAGTCATAGCCGAAGAGATGGATAAGTACACAGCTGCGCTAAGGAGAGGCGAGTCAGTGCTGAGAAGGATCATAGAAAAGGAGGGAAAGATCGACGAGAAAAGTCTCCTCGAAATGTATGATTCATACGGCATTTACCCGGAATTTGCTGCCCATATCTACAGGGAGATCACCGGCAGGAACTTGGCGATACCTCATAATTTCCAGGCCCTCGTAGTATCCAGGCACGATGCAAAGAAGAGGAAAGACCAGGCCAGGGAGAAATTCCCTGACGTATTCACAAGGCCACTTTACTATGACGACGTTAGCATGCGTGAATTCACGGCTTCGGTTATCCATTCCGGGAAGAATTATGTTATCCTAGACCAGACGGCGTTCTATCCGGAAGGGGGAGGACAACCCTATGATCTGGGCGTAATTATCCATGGAGGCAGGGAAATCAGAGTTACCAGGGTGGAAAAACATGACAGAGCTATTGTTCATTATATAGAGGGAAACATCCCTGAAAAATCAAGAGTGAAGGGCATAATAGACTACGATCGGAGATGGCAGCTTATGGTTCACCACTCCGCAACGCACCTTCTTCTCGGGGTGATGAGAAAGATCATAGGAGATCACGTGTGGCAGAGTGGAGTCCAGAAAGAAGTCAATGAATCAAGAATAGATATCACGAACTACAAGAAAATCGACAGGGATCTAGTGCTTAAGATCGAAATGGAGTGCCACAGGATAATCACGGAGAGCAGGAAGATCACGGTAAAGAACATAGAGTGGAATCATGCAATAGGGAAATATGGATTCAGGCTATTTCAGGGAGGAGTCCCACTGTCAGACAAGCTCAGGGTCGTGGAAATCGATGGGATTGATGCAGAAGGTTGCGGTGGAACACATTTATCCCTAACGTCCCAGATCGGGGTCCTGAAGATAAAAAGCATTGAGAATATACAGGAGGGCATACAGCGTGTAACCTTTGTCGCAGGACCTGCAGCGGTTAACCTCTTCAGTGCAGTTTACAACCAATCAAATGAAATAAGTACAGTTATAGGCAAACACGAAGGAAGCCTGCTGGGCAACGTCAGAGATCTTGTTGAGGAAAACATTGAGATGAGGAAGCAACACGAAAAGAACCTAAAACAGGCAGTCAAGGCACTCCTTGAATCGGGAACTGAAGTCCATGTGCCGGGATTCAGGATAAGGTTCATCAGGGGTTCACTTGAGGAAGAAGCTGAGAAAGACCTGTCAAGGGCAGCCTATGGAATGGATGCAGATGCGGTGATTGTTATGCTGCTGGGCAGTGGAACTAATAATTTCCTGCTGTTTTCACGCGGTAAGATCAGCGCTGTAGAACTCGGGAAAATGCTGGGATTGCCGACAAATGGGCAACCTGGCAGTGAGAGATTTTTCCGTGCAGAGTCAACCAAGGATATAAATGAAAACTTAATAAGAGAGGTTTTCCATAGTAAGCTTTAACGGGTTACCACCATGGATGAAGAATATGAGAGGATAAAGGAGATCATATCTTCTCTATACGAGTTTTCCGAGACAAAGAACAGGGG
>JAJYZU010000084.1 GCA_021799755.1 Thermoplasmata archaeon | reverse complement strand
GGAGTTAGTCTGTCCTGATTCTTATGCTAAACGATGTCCTAAATGCAGAGCCTGGCATTATAGTTACCAAGCCAATCTCGTTGTTAAAGGCATCAGGTGGTGCACTCATTGGCTCTACAGCGACGGAAATGCCCTCAGAATAAGTTCCGTTATAAAGGACAAGATAATTGAGGTTTTTCCTCTGTATAAAGATCTTCCTTCTTTCAGTAGTAAATGTTAAAGCTCCACTATGGATGAACGTGTTGTCCAGGTTTCCTGCAGTGGCAGACTCGAGAAGGAAGGGGTCGATCACATTCGAGGAGCCGTCAGGAAAAAACTTATCCTTGTATTTCAAGAGTGCGCCTGGGAGATCACTGCTGAGTGACCAGTAATCGCTGAAAGTGAAATAGGGATGAAAGCCTATCTGGAATGGAGCGGGTGAACCTGAGAGGTTCTTAGCGACTACCGAGCATCTGAACACGTCTTTCATTATTGCATAAGTAACTTCCAACCTGATTGTCCATGGATATCCCGGTCCGGTCATATCAGTCCGGATTCTGCAATATGAATCTTCAACTTTTACTGGCGAGAATGTCGAATCTTTAGCAAAACCGTGAATAGCGTTTCCCTCAGAATTGACAGGCAATACGTAATCTCTTCCAATGAAAGAGTAGTTTCCTGATCGTATTCTATTTGCGAATGGAGCCAAGATAGCGATTCCACCATGAGTCTTGATTCCGTCATTTGAGGGTTTGATTAAACTCTCGTTCTTCAATACCAGTTCCCGTATTCCCCCACCAGCCAAATCGAGCGTTGCATATGAGTCCTCATTTACTATTTCTATCATCCGGTCAATGCTCCTATCAGCGCTGAAAGAGAAAGATGGTAAAAAAAATTGACGATTGTCAAGAACATTAATATGCATCAAATCAATCTTATTATAGATGACCCGGGTGCTGATTGCTAGCGATATACATGCTAACGTTGAAGCAGCAAAAGAGATGTTTAAAGTTGTCTCTTATGACTTTGGCATTTATCTGGGTGACATCGTTGATTATGGACCCAAACCGTCTGAAGCAATCCAGCTTGTCAGGGACAAGTTCGACGAGGTAATCCAGGGCAATCACGACTATGCGGCATCACACGGTTCCGATGACATGTGCTCTCCTGAGAATAAGGAAGTTTCTGCTTTCACAAGGGAGAACATAACAAGAAAACTGTTATCAAAGGAAGAGTTACAGTACCTCGGAAGCCTGAAAAGAAGCCTGATTTCAGATATAGATGGCATGAGGCTGGCATGCTTTCATGGCAAACCTGACGATCCGCTCTTCGGTTACTTGTATCCATGGGCAATAGCGCAGGAAAACTTCAAGAATGCTGAAGGAAGGCTTCCAGTTTATGACTATATCGTTGTCGGGCACACTCATTACCAGTTTCTCACGCAAAACGACGGAATGGCAGTGATGAACCCAGGATCCGCAGGACAACCCCGGGACTTTTCGCATAACCCGTCTTATATACTCCTGGACACAAAAAACCAAAGTGTGGAGATGAAACGTTTTAAATTTGATAGGTTCAACCTTGCGCGTGAACTTAAAGATCTGATTCCGGATAGACGGTTGCTGGAGAAAGATTTCAAGCTCTTCCACTTATTGTAACCTGTTAAGTGGAAGAAATAATCCGCTGCTTCTATAACTCATCTGGTACCGCGCTTTCTGATAATTTTGAAAAGATCTGATAATGTCAGAACGCAGAAGAAAAGGCCAATCAGGAGTGCAATGAACAAGAAGACCTCTATGTATATGAAATCAGGTATAACATCTATGGGAAGAATACCGTTTGAGAAGTAGACTACCATCAGGAATATTCCATCTAGAATGGTGAACATAAAGAGGCGGTTTACCTGGGAAAATATTGGCTGTTGCAGGCTGTCAGCAGAAAAATAGGGTATGAGTGTTATTATGATTGCGTAAGCTGCCAGAAGGAGTCCAATGAGCGTGCTGTACATCACGATAAGGGAACCATTGGAAAAGAAAGCTGAAAAATTAGTGACATAGTCTGCGCCGTTGTATATTCGAATGATTTTATTGGACAGAAGAACTGTAATGATGAAGGAGAATAATATCGCATACTTCGACTTGTAAAGCCCCTCCAGATCCTTCTTCAGTTTTATCTGCGCCATTTGGCTGGTGAATATCTTGGGTGGTATAAACCTAATCCAAATTAACCTGATCTACATGGCACGCTGGAATGATACGGTCCTTAACGCTTGCAAATTATTTATATTCCTCTTGCATGATGATATCATTCGACATTTCAGACCAGTAACGTATGATGTGATTGATAGATGAACATAAGAAGAATAGTTTTGGATGTTGCAAAGGGATTGAACAAGCCAACTCTTGTTGAAGTTGCCGATGCGATCGGGAAAGTGAAAGGCGTGGAAGCGGTGAACCTTTCAGTAAACGAAATGGACATGGAAACAATGGGCATTATTATTACAGTGGAAGGAGATGGCATAGACTCGTCCTTGCTTTTAACAACTATTGAGGAAATAGGCTGCGCCGTGCATTCAATCGACGAAGTCGCGGCAGGCAAGAGACTTATTAATTCGGTGATTAGGGAAGCTAGTTGAAATTTTCATATATATTCCCAGTTTCTCTGGGATTCACTGACGGCATCATTACCGCCTTGATGATCTCATCATATCTTATCCTTAACGATTTACATATGACTATCTCACTTGCATTCAGGATTTCAACTGGTTCTGCTGCAGTGGGTACATTCAGTTACTTTATAGCATCATTTGCCAGCAACAGGGCTGAGTTGTCGAAGATATCAAAGCATTTGAACCCATCCAGGCCAACCGGAAAGATATCAGGAACGCTCTTGAACGGTGTTTACCGGGATTCCATGACCGGAACAGTTGTTTCCGGCGCGTGCAGCTTCCTGGGATCTATGATACCGCTGGGAGCCTACTCGATTTCATCCTCCAGCATCATTGTCCTTATAGTGACAGAGGTCTCGCTCTCTATACTGGGATACAGCCTGTCCAGATCGCTGAAGGGCCGTTCGGTGCCATGGATCGCTGGAATGTTCACTTTTGGTGTTGCTGTCATACTTATAGGCCTCTACGTCAGAATAATAGTCTGAATCAGAAGTACCGGAAGGTTGACTGATCTATGCTGTCTATAAATTTTCCAGCTTCACCTTCCGATATATCTCCTTCAAATTCGTAAAAATCCCACCTGATTGTTACTCTGACTGGAGCTTTTCCCGGCTTGATTCCTGCTGAAATTATCAGGCAGGAAACGCGATCGACGTTATCCACAGGTGGGAATTCCGCAATTTCAGTAGATTCAGACATATCTTGACCTAGTATCCTGTAAGAAGCATATTCAATTCCGTACCCGGATATCTCTATCTGCTTCATCCTCTTCTTTGCGAAGAGCATTGCGAGATAGACAAGAACATCAGCAAAGTCCCCCGGAATTCGCATGGAGCGACATGCATGCATTTAATTTAAATGTACATTCAATAATGAGAGACAAATTGAATAATTTAATACCCCAGTGAAATAACGGCATAATGAAAACTACTAATTTCATAGTCAAGAGCACAATCCTAGTCGGAAATGCTCTTGGAGACAGGGCAGAAAGGGAGGTAATCGCCTTCACTCCTGATAACCCTAAAAACGATGCTCCTTTGCTTATAGGACTGCCATCATTTGGAAATGATCCCGATTCCTTCATTGCATCCTCACCCCTCACTGACAGCTTTCCAACTATCCTGAACCGGCTTTACGGCAAAGATTTAATGCGCGGAAGCACGGTTGCAATAGTCGATAGCAGGACTAAGCTCGGAGGAAATTACTATCTCAATTCAACTGCAACGGGGCAATATGAAAATTTCATTGTCAAGGAGCTTGTGCCTGAGCTAAAGAAAAAATTTGGAAGTTCAAGGATTGGACTTTTCGGGAAGGGATCTGGCGGTTTCGGTGCATATACGCTTTCAGTCCGGAATTCCGGAATTTTTCATGGATTTGCAGCTCATTCAATGGACGCGGGCTTCGAAAATGTATTCATACCAGACTTCTCCGATGCGATGGAGGAATTCAGAAGCGCAAACGGTCCTTTCAGGTGGCTCGAAAAATACTGGCAGAGCCTTAACAGGATCGCATCTAAGAAGATCAAGGTTCTCAGAACGCTCTGTGCGTCGGCATTTCTATCGCCTGATGTCAATTCCGGTGAGATGGGCGTAATGCTTCCCTTTGACTACGAGAATGGGGACTTCAGGCCTGAAGTATGGAACAACTGGCAGAAGCACGACCCAGCTAAAAATGCAAAGAACTTTAACAGGCAGCTTGAGTCCATGAATGCTATCTTCATAGATGCAGGAACCATGGATGAATTCTCAGCGATCTGGGGTGCCAGGGCAATAGACAACCAGTTAAAGAACTCAAAGGTAAACCATACCTATGAGGAGTTCGAGGACGGGCACTTTGGCATCAATTACAGGTTTGAAAAGTCACTGCCTATTCTTGCTCAGTCACTAGCATGAGTGAACCTGTTTCCCCCATCGAGAGGAATCACGACGCCATTGATCCATTCGCCTGCCGGACTGCAAAGAAATGAGACAACCTCTGCGATGTCTTCCGGCGGAGTAACCAGCATGCCCAACTTTCGCGTCGATCTCCAGTCCCTTCCCGGCATGAAAACCTTCTCTATAGAGGACGGGGCTACCGCATTGACCCTGATATTTCTCTTCAGCAGCTGGGCGGCTGCAATCTCCACAAGCTTGTTGAGTGAACTCTTGCCGAGTAGATAGGATGTAGCAGTCCAGCTGCTTGTATAGATGCTCTGTATACTGCTTACGAAGACTGCTGATGCTTTTTCGTTCGCGTAATTCTCAAAATCCTTTAGAATTCTCAACGGGATCTCCAGGTGGCTTTCAAGCATTTCGTCAAAATGGATTGGTTTTTTAATGCTGTCCACGGCAAATCCTCCCACAGTAACTATGAGATTATCTATCCTGCCTTCAATCTCTTGGGCTTTCCTGAACATTTCCGCTACCCCTGGATCGGTCCCAGGATCAGCGATGAGGTAACTTACTTTCCCAAAGGGTGAGAGTTGTTCCTTGAGTTTCTCTCCCCTATCCTCATTCCTTGTAGTGACAATTATGGAATCACCGCGTCTGAGAAGACTGTACGCAACGTTCATGCCAAGATTACCGGCACCAACTATCAGTGTTTGCATATTTCACATAGAAGTTATTGGTATAAAAGTGATTCCTAATATCTCAAAGATA
>JAJYZU010000083.1 GCA_021799755.1 Thermoplasmata archaeon | reverse complement strand
CTTCCTCCAGCGGTTATAAGCAAAAGACTGGTTCAATAACACTGAACGACAATAGCGTTACAGTAACAGTAGCATTTGAGAAGTTAAGCACAGTGACACCTGCAAAGCCTGTAAGCTATCTTGTTTATGTTCTGATTGGCGTCATTGTTGCTACCATTGTTATTGCTTCTGCTGTACTTCTTATGACTAGGAAGAAATAGGTGTAAATTGATTGCGTCTGGAATCATCTCAGGCGCACCTTTATTTATTATTTTACTTATCTTGACCTTCAACATGTTCATCTTATTTTTTTTAAATTTTTCCATATATTTTGTCGCTCTATGAGGAATTTTAGCTATTGTTGATAGGATTGCATTTGTGTCTGATTATTTGATAAAACCAGAGATAAAACATCCTGGTGAGCATATGCTCCCCTTCGACATGATAAGCGTGCACAATTGAATGTAATCAGAACTCGCTTTCTATCCATTCTCGTGATATAGTTTGGGAGCTTCTTTGTTTATGTGAATAGCGCGATTGTGTACAGATTTCTGTGTAAATATAAACCATGAATAGAAAATTCATGAAAAGAAAAAGGATACCTCCTTGAAGACAAGCAAGGAGGTAAAACATACATGGAAGACATAGATAAAATTGTATCGGAAGTCGCTTGAAAAGCTGTAAAGGAATTCCTTTAGAATTTGATGAATACAGAAAGGGATGTATTCCTCATGGAAAATAATGGCCAGAAGAATCGATATTATAGCAGATCCATGAAGACCAAGATGGGTGAGATAAGAGATCTGAATGTACCGAGGGACAGAAATGGAACATTCCAGACAGCAGTGTTTGAACCTTATTCGAGATCGATCGGAATAGATGAACTGATACTGGCCCTTTACTCCAAGGGCATATCAACAAGAAATTCAGCTGAGATAATGCATACAATATTCCAGAATCGATATTCGAAATCAACAATATCGACAATAACTGAGGCAACACTTGAAGAGGTTAAAAGATTCCAGGACAGGCTTCTGGAAAAAAGATATATTGCTGTATTCTTAGATGGATTATTCTTCTTTCTCAGAAGGGATACAGTTGAGAAAGAACCTGTCATATTCGCAATGGGAATAAAAGAAACCGGCGAATATGAGATACTTGGATTCTATTTATCTGCAAAGGAGACACATAACACATATTCCACAATCATACAGGATCTCTATAACCGTGGAATAATGGAACCTCTTTTATTCATAGCGGATGGTGTACCCAAACTGGATGAGGAGATAAGGAAGATATTTCCAAGAGCTCAATTCCAGTTATGCACTATACATGCATCCAGGAATTTTGAATCCGATGTTCGTGAATCAGATAAGAACGAGATAGATCGTGACCTTAAGGCAGTATTCTTATCAGACACAAAGGAATCTGCAATTGAAAGATTCAATAGATTCAAGGACAAATGGTCCTCCAAATATCCAAGGCCTGTATACAATCTTGAAAGGAAGCTTGGATATCTGTTCACATACTTCCAGTATCCTGAGAGCATCAGGAGATCACTGCATTCTTCCAACATAATTGAAAGAATGAACAAGGAGATTCGAAGAAGAATAAAGGTAATTGATTCACTGCCTACTGAAAGTGCAGCTATGAAGATAATATATCTCAGAGTGGCAGAATTGAATGAGAAGTGGTCACACAGAGTCATAAAGGGATATTATAAATGCAAGGATGAGATCACAGACATGTTCAGGGAAAGGTATCCTTAAGATTACACATAATTCTGGACACTACGAATGCCTCCCAGCCGTCCATTATTTAAACATTCAGGAATTATATGCTAATCCTAAAAGTAAGCAAAAACCAGAAAATTAAGGAGTTATATTATAAACGTCTGGAATCACTGTATCATGCGAATCATTGACTTACACGAAGACTTTGGCATAACCTCAACCACAGAGAATGTCTTTTCCGGTACTTCGCAATCGTCTATAGCGAAGCTGAGGGAGTACGGGGATGTTCTCATCTTTTCAGCTATTTTTCCTTTTAGAAGGGTGTGGGCAAAATCAAAACCACCCATTGATCTGAAGCAGAAACCAGCAGAATTTACATGGATCCCAGATTACTCTGCACTCATTCAACAGGCGAATTTCTATTCTTTTCTGCGCAGCACAATGACAGTGGATTTTGTCTCCAGAGCTGGTGATCTCAAGGGAGAGATACCTAAATTCTTAATATCTGTTGAAGGGGCAGATACTATTGCGGATCCTACAGACATATATTCCCTCTATGATCTTGGAATAAGATGCATCGGGTTGACATGGAATTACGATAACAAATATGCGGCTTCATGCTATTCAAAAAAAGACTATGGCCTGACCGGGGCTGGTGAGGAACTTGTTGATCTTTGTAATGAACTAGGCATAATAGTAGACACAGCTCATACCAGCAGGCAGACAACTCTTGACGTATGCGAGTATTCCAAGAATCCAGTGATAATGACGCATACAAACATCAGGAAGATCTTTGATCATGCAAGAAATGCTGATGATTCAATGTTACAGGCAATATATTCCACTCATGGCATTGTTGGTATAAGTGGAATCGCTGAAATGTTGTCTTCAGAACCAACTATAGACGATATGAGAAAAAACATCAATTATCTTGGTGAAAACTTCGGATGGGATATTGTTGCCGTTGGATCTGATTTTCTTGGCATGAGGGGCGGAACCAAAGGATTCACATCATTCTCTGATATCCGGACGCTTGCAGAATCAGTAAAGCAGCCCGATCAGTTACTTCATGCCAACGCAGAGCGCGTTATAAGGGCAGTTTTGAGATAAACTAAACGGGTAAAGATTTTAGGTATCCTGCGATACTTAATTATGGAATTCAAACTGGGCATAGAAAAATTGCTTCCTGACCTGCCAAGCAAGCCTATAGCTTTATTAACGAATGCATCTGGCGTAACTCAGGACCTTATTCAGAATATCGATCTAATGATGAAGAAGGGAGCGAATATTAGGAAGATATTTGCTCCTGAACATGGTATTTATGCCGCTCTTAAGAATGGAGAAATGGTCCAGGACGAAACGTACGCAGGGATTCCAGTCAAATCCATCTATACTGAGAAGTCGCACCAGATAGATCCTGCTGAACTGGAGGATGTTGAGACAGTTATATATGACATTCAGGACGCAGGCGCAAGGCCGTATACCTATATATCATCATTAAAGCACCTTCTAACTGCCACAGGAAAGTCAGGCGCCCAGGTGATAGTTTGCGACAGGCCCGCACCTCTTTCAGGATCAATAGTGGATGGTCCGATGATGCAACCTGGTTTCAGATCGTTCGTCGGAATAGATGATTTTCCGCTGAGATATGGGATGACAATTGGTGAAATGGCACAGTACCTGAACAGGGATATAAACGCAGATCTCAAAATATCAACCATGACGGGGTACAAAAGATCCTATTATTATGATGCTTATCTGAAACATTTTGTGCCGCCTTCACTCAATCTTCCAACGTTAAACGCGCTGTTTGTATTTGTTGGAATGGTTCTCGTTGAATCCTCAAAAGTAAGCGTTGGCCGAGGAACGCCTTATCCATTCTCTCAGTTCGGTTACAACGGCGCATGGGCCCTCAATCTGAAGGAACAACTGGGCGCAATATTCCGAAAGATAATGTTCATTCCAAGCCTCGATCCGCTATCAGGTCAAAAACTGGAAGGTTTTTCGATCCATATCGAGGATCGCAAGATATTTCGAAGCACTACTCTTGCAATAAGAATCCTGAAGCATCTATTCTCGCTTGACCGGGAGAACATTGATTTCAAGCACCTTTCTATCCTGTATGGATCCAATGAGCTGAAAAAATTCCTCGAACACGATATGGGCGTAGGCGAAATAGCTGAAACATGGATTGACGCATCGAGGGACTACATCGAAGTAAGGAAGGCTTTACTGCTCTACGAATAGGAACAAGATCAATAGCTAATAATATTTACCAGGGATTACGCGTCATGAAGATTAAGAGTCTTGAGTATAAGAAGATCAACATAGAGATGAAGAAGCCTTTCAAGATTGCACTTGGTTCCACAGACTTTTACGAAGGGTACTTCGTCAAGGTCACAACAGACAATGGGCTATCTGGTTACGGCGAGGCAATCCCAACCCCATTCATCACCGGAGACACAATGGGATCTGTCGAGGCTGAGCTTTCCATTTTCAGCCAGGCACTCAAGGGCATGGAACTGTCTACGGAAGCACTCAACGAAAAGATGAAAGCGCTTGCCAGAAGCTCTAAAGCTAGCAGAGCAGCGGTGGACATGGCAGTTTACGACATAATTGGAAAGAAGGCCGATCTTCCTCTCTACATACTGCTTGGTGGTTACAGAACAAGCATGAAGACATCATATACTGTCGACCTGGTGGACGCTCCTCATGCGAAGGTTCAGGCAAAAGAGCTCCTGGATGACGGTGTTGAATTCTTCAAGATAAAGCTGGGCAAGTCAATAAATGAGGACTATGAGAGGGTCAAGGCGGTCAGGGAGGTAATTGGATCTGAACATTCAATCTGCGTCGATTTCAACCAGTCCTACAGCCCCAAAAAAGCCGTCGACCTTTCAGGAAAGATAGAGAAGTTCGGAATCGAGTTCCTTGAGCAGCCTGTTGTCAGAGACGACGTCAAGGGAATGAAGTTTGTCCGTCTCAACTCTTCAATTCCAGTTATGGCGGATGAAGCAGTATTCACCCTGGCGGATCTGAGCAACGTTGTTTACGAGGAAGCTGCAGACTACGTCAACATAAAGCTGATGAAATGCGGCGGCATAACTGATGCCCTTAAGATAGTGAAAGCTGCCCAGGTATTCAGGATGCCATGCATGATGGGCTGCATGGTTGAGACAAAGCTTGCAAATACAGCAGGTCTCCATGTCGCACTGGCACAACCGAATTTCGCTTATACGGATCTTGATGGTTTTTCAAGCCTTAAGGAACCTGGAGTCTCAGGCGGTCTAACATTCGTGAAGGGAATTAACCACCCTCCAAAGGAAGGCGGCATCGGAGCAACCCCTATTATGGCGTTCTGAGAGATCAGAAATAGCCGAACGCCCTGAATACTGCTCCTGCTATTGCATCGACCTTCGTGCTGAAGGTCGAGATGTATCCTACGCCATCTGGAAAGAGACCCAAGTCTGCAGGTACGCCGGTACTGATGAAGACCGATCGCTTACCTTTCATCTGATCGACGATTGCCATGTACCGATCCTTCAGGTGCTCATTCCTGCCTATTACAATCATCTGTTCGTATTCATGATATGATGATGCAGGGTCATCTGAGGTGAAGCTCTCAAGCTTCAGCCCTGTTTCCTTCAGTCTCT
>JAJYZU010000082.1 GCA_021799755.1 Thermoplasmata archaeon | reverse complement strand
TGTAATATCTCCCCGCGAGATCCACGCCCGGCAGCCCTATAAGTGGCCTCAACTGGCTTCTAGGTATTTCAACACCATATTTTGCGAACGCACCAATCCATGCGTCTATTCTGGCTTCCATGGAATCAAGTAAGGTCCCATCGAGGTCCGAGATTAATCCCTTTATCAACGGGACAGTATCGCTCCATTTTATAAAAAAATGCCAGATGGAGAAAACAGATATTTGCGACATAAATTTATACAGATTAAAAATAAAGTCCCATGAAGGCTGTACGTCTTAAGGCCATAAAATCACCCGTCGAAACCTTTGAAGCTCCAATTCCTGAACCTGGACCTGGCGACGTTGTAATAAAGCAGAAAATGACAGGAATCTGCTACAGGGACATTTTAACACAGGACGGCTATCTGCCGAGAGTAAAGTTGCCCATAATTCCAGGCCATGAGATTTCTGGCACAATTTCCGCAGTGGGTTCTGAAGTGAATAATTTTAAGGTCGGCGACAGAGTTGCCAGTCTTATCTACGAACCATGCGGTAAATGTGAATACTGTCTGTCAGGGCGGGAAAACCTTTGCAGAGATAAGAAAACCTTCGGTGAGAGCATAGAGGGTGCATATGCACCCTACGTGAAGGTAAATCAGCGAAGTCTGGTGAAGGTACCTGAAGGCGTGTCAGAGGAGGGATCCGTAATTGCAGCGTGTGTTACCGGAATGCTCTACCATGCACTCGCAATTGAGGGTAAACTTCAGCCCGGCCAAACTGTACTGATTACAGGGGCCGGCGGGGGAATCGGTGCTCACGCGGTAGTGATATCAAAGGCTCTTGGCGCCAGAGTGATAGCCGAGACGTCCTCTGAATGGAAGAGAGAGAAGCTCCTTGAGTTGGGTGCGGATCATGTGGTGTCAGCCAGTGAGGATTTTGAAAAGTCAGTGAAAAAGATAACGGGACTGGGTGTCGACCTGGTTCTTGAATGTGTTGGTATATACACATTCAGTAAAGCACTTCGTTCCCTGAAACCGGGAGGCAGAATGGTTGTAGTCGGCAATGTGGTCCCGGATCCGGTGGAACTTCCTCTTGGATTAATAATACTAAAAGGGAATTCTATTACCGGGAGCATAAGTTCCACGAGGAGTGATATCTCACAAGTCTTCAACCTTGAGCTTCAGGGAAAGCTGAAACCCATAATAGACAGAACGGTTGATCTGGATAGTGTTGAAGATGCCTACAGGGAGATCAGATCCAAGAAGAACATTGGAAGGGTACTAATCAGGTTTTAGTCCAATGGCAGGGATTCTGTTAGTATCCCTATGAAAATGGGATTCTCCCTGGTTACCCACTTATGCGCCTCCGCCTCCCTCAGCTTCGCTGTAACGTGGCTCCACCCAATCAGTGAATCTGTTTCATAGAGCACCACGAATTCCTGATCACCAAGACCGAAAGAGTATGTCGTATATGATCTGATCCCCTTGTTTTCCGGATGCGAAAGTGCCATCCCGATGTGCTCTGCCATTATCCTCTTTCTGGTTTCATAGTCCATCAGGTACCAGTCAGGTGATTTGATCATGGGATAGGATACAAAATATTTTGATGGTGGGTGCCTAAGTGTTGAAGCCAGATCACCGCTCTCTTTGAGGTATGGAGAATCCTCGTAAAGCGATATCATTCCGTAATTGGGCTCTGAAAACTCCTTAAATAAGGACCTTATGGATCGTTTGAAATGATCAAGGGTTTCGATGTCTGTAGAGGAAAACCAGAATATCAGATCAGAGTCAGATCTGGCAGAGAGATACATGTTGAGACTGACAAGCTTGTCCCCAAACTTCTCTTTCAGTAAGTTCAGATCCTTGTTCAGTAAAGTTCTCTCATCAGGTTCCAGGTACCAGTAAACAGGTGTAAACCTCTCTACCTGCACCGCCATAAACAATGGTGATGACATGAGGGAATATTGCTTCGTCAATAATTACTATTTCATTGTTATTGCTATGAATATAATAAGTCAAGTTGACAGGCATGATTTGTGATGATATGATAAATATTATTAGATTTGTGTAATTACATATACATGAATGATCAGCCTTTCTTGGACAGTGTGGATACTATAGAATTTTACGTGGGATCAGCCCGCCATTGGGCATATTTTCATCGAAATGCCATGGGTTTCAACCTTCTTGGATACAGCGGACCTGAAACAGGTGTTCGTGACAGGGTCTCCTATCTTATGCAGCAAGGAGATGTCAAACTGAAGTTCACAAGTTTTCTTAAGCCAGAATCTCCAATTGGCGATCACTTCAGAATCCATGGTGACGGCGTGAGGGACATATCACTCAAGGTTGATGACATAGACTTCTCGGTCTCCGAAATTAATAAACGCGGGGTTATCAGGCCCTCGAACGTGGTTGATGTGAAGGGCGGTGACGGAAAGATCAGGACAAGCAGTATCAGAACATACGGAGAAACCATGCACACACTGACGGATTACTCAGACTATTCCGGAGAACTCCCACCGGGGTTTGAGTACACGGATCAGAAGGGGAAGTCAGTTGGGTTGAGAAAGATCGATCACATTGTCGGGAATGTTGAGGACAGAAAAATGGATGATTGGGCCAACTACTACATAAAAGGACTGGATTTCAAACAACTGATTAGTTTTGATGACAAGGATATAAGCACAGAATATTCTGCCTTGAGATCGAAAGTTGTGCAGTACAACAACAGGAAAATCATTTTCCCAATCAACGAACCGGCGCTTGGCTTGAAGAAATCACAGATCCAGGAATATCTTGATTATTACAACTCTCCTGGCGTTCAGCACATTGCTCTTCTTACTGACAATATAATTCAGACAGTATCGACGCTGAAGGCTAATGGTGTGGAATTTTTATCAACTCCAGATAGCTATTATGAAAGCCTCGAAGACAGGGTCGGGAAAATTGATGAGGACCTAGAAAAGATCAGAAAACTGGACATCCTGGTTGACAGGGATAACGACGGATATCTTCTTCAGATATTTACAAAGCCCATAGGAGATCGCCCAACTTTCTTTTACGAAATTATACAGAGAAAAGGAGGGACATCCTTCGGTAAAGGCAACTTCAAGGCACTTTTTGAATCCATTGAGAAGGAACAGGGTCGCAGAGGTAATCTGTGATTCTCCATGAAAGTAGGCAGGGTTAAAACAGCAACCGGGACTCTTATTGTTTCTGAGAGAGAAGGTAAGATATTTCCCATCCTGAAGGAATCGAACGAGGAACATGATAATTCAATTTTTTATGAAATTTTGTGGAAAATCATAGATCATGGCAATTCAGGCCAGTACGGCAACGAACCCATTACCGATTTCATACTTGGGATTCCTGTCCCTGCGGTTACGAGCATAAGGGATTTTTTTGCCTTCGAAGAGCATGTGAAGAATTCCAGAACGCACAGAGGGCTTGAAGTCGTCAAGGAGTGGTATGAATTTCCGGCGTTCTATTACAGCAACACATCCAATCTCTTTGTTTCGGGAGATTTAGTGCCCAAACCGTCCTACACAAAACAGCTTGATTTTGAGGCAGAGTTTGCATTTGTGATCGGGAAGGATGGAAAGAATATTCCCGCTGAACATGTATGGGATTATATTATAGGAGTTACACTGGCTAACGATTGGAGTGCAAGAGACGTACAGCTTGAAGAATATAAAATAGGGCTGGGACCAGCCAAAGCAAAGGATTTTGCAACATCTATCGGGCCATTCCTTCTCACTGCCGATGAAATTCTGAAAAGGAGAGACAGTAACGGAAAGATAGATCTGCCGATCAAAATAAAGAGAAATGGAAAAGTTTTTGCTACGAATAACCTAAACACTATCTACTGGGATATCGGGAAGCTGGTTGAGAGAGCATCAAAGGATTCGTGGTTGAGAAAAGGCGACATAATCATGACGGGAACAGTTGGACATGGATGCCTGTTTGAGAACGGGCCTGGAGAAGATGGCTGGCTGGAAACTGGTGATGAAATTGAGATTTCATCCGAACCCATCGGAAAACTCATCAACAGAATATCATGAGGTGTAAAAATGGTTTATTATGTGAAACAGGGAATTATGCCTGATTCCAGGCACACGTATATGGAGAAAGATCATCTCCTGAGAGAGGAGTTATTTGGAGAGGAAAGTTTTGAAGGGCCTTATTCGCTCATTTATCACAGTGAAGAGCCTACGGATGTGGTCTCCCTGTCAAGGGTTGAGAAGAAGAACGTAGCACGCGATGCCTCTGAGGATGGCCACAGGCATTTCAAGGCGTTTGAACTCAAACCGTCCGGAGATTTTTATTCTGCGAGGATTCCGTTGATTTTCAACGATCGCATCGTTATTGGGATTATGAAGCCCGAAAAAGATGCCAGCACATTATTCCGCCATGCGGTCTCAGAACAGTTGTTTTATGTTCACAAGGGTACAGGTTCTATCAAGAGCATCTTTGGAAATCTCAATTTCAGAAAAGGGGATTATGTATATATACCGAAGGGTACGACCTATTACCCGGAATACGCGCACGGGAGTGAATTCCTCTTCCTGGAGTCAAGGGATAGAATATCCATACCTCAGAGGTATCTTAATGCCTATGGCCAATTAAGAGAGGGTTCTCCTTATTATACACGGGATATCAGGGTGCCATATTTGCCGTACTTCGACTCAGTTCCGGGGTACAGTGATGTCATGGTAGATTTCGGTGATCACTATGTTCTGGAACACCGCGACAAGGATCCGTTCGATGTCGTGGGTTGGGACGGTTATCTCTATCCCTTCGCGTTAAATATAGAAAACATTGCGCCCATTGTAGGTAAACTTCACATGCCACCCCCAGTCCATGAAACATTTTCAGGGAAGTCTTTCATGCTGGGCACATTTCTTCCCAGAAAGTTCGATTTTCATCCCAAGGCTATTCCCATCTCATACTACCACAGCAATATCGATACAGATGAGATCCTATTCTATTCAAGCGGCTCATTCATGAGCAGGAAGGGGATTTCAGAGGGATCGATCACAGTTCACGTAAGGGGGTTAATTCATGGTCCACAACCCGGAATGGTGGAGAATGCCATTGGTAAGGAGGAAACGGATGAGGTTGCGGTCATGATAGAGGCATACGATCCTGTGAAGACCACACCTGAAGCAAGGTTAATTCAGGACACTCATTACATGGAATCATGGCACAGATAGATTCAGATCAACCGGTTTTGCGAATCATGCGATCATTACTGGATGAGAAAAGGGAAGACCCGACCCCTGGCAAAGGCGAGGCCTCGGTAACCTTCATTACAGACAGATCCCGTTTTATACTGATCAAGCGCAATGAGAGATCCGATGATCCATGGAGTGGACAGATGGCT
>JAJYZU010000081.1 GCA_021799755.1 Thermoplasmata archaeon | reverse complement strand
CTGTGGCATGACCTCTGGAGCCTGAAAAGATCGTGATAACTGTGTACAAGCACACTCTCAACAATGTTTCCAAAGACAGGGTACACCGCGGACCAGAGTTTTGTTGAAATGCCACTTTCCCTGAAATATGCGTCCATTATGTCAGAAAAATCGTTTGACTGATCAAACACACCATAATAGTGGGTGATCCCCCTGAACGGGGCGATTTCTCTCACATCGTCGAATTCGTTGCCCATCACAATCCCGGATATACCGTGCTTCTCCAGAATAGGTACGCTTGAAAAGACATAGATCGGAAATATGAAGACCTGTATCGGATAGGTATCTGCCCTCTTCCTTATGGCATCCATGTCAAGTATCTTTATGAATTTCAGTCCCCAGGAGTAAAATCTGTCAACGTTTGACCATATTTTTTTTGTGCGGGGGAAATGTTCCGCATAATAACGATATGAGGGGAGGGCGGTGCGCCAATGTCCGCCGGATTCGTTGAAGAATATGGGAAACACCTCTGCCCCGATACCGCTCAGCATTCCGTACGAAAGAAGACTTTCCTTTCCACCGGATGAGAGCACTGCAAGCCTGTTCTGATCAGAGTTCTTATGATCCTTGTTTCCCGGTACTATTGCTGCTTCTATTCTAAGATTTCCCGTGGCATTCTCAAAGGTAATCTCTTCTTCCGCCGGTATGAAATCGGATTTCAGGAACTCGTATCTCCTCCTGCATATCTTGTTTATGAAGACCTCCCTTGCGTTTATATCCGTGAATTTCTTCAGCAGATCATAGTCGTTCTGTGTTATCGGGCTCTCCAGCTTCAGTGTGCCCGCAAAATATGTGAAGTTTATTACGGGCATCGTGAGTATCATTTCTCCCAGGCTTTCATCCACGGTTATGTCCTCGTCGTATGAGAAAATCAGGTTGAATCTTTCGCTGAAACCCTTCCCAGAAAAAGTGACGTCTCCGAGAATCCTGTTTTTTTCTATCTTTGGTCTTGAAACCCTGATTTGGTCAATTGATCTTGTTTTTTCCCAGTAATTCATGATTAACCTAGTTCAAGCTGACAATATATTCAATGGTTTTCCTCAGGTCTGATAACGGGTCAAAGGTATGAATACCGGTCAGGTTTTCTGTGTCGGCAATGCTCTCTTTCAGCTGTTCAGGTGTCAGATTTTCCCCGTTGATTGAGATGGCAATAACCTTCGCTTCAGAGATCAGTTCAATGGCGCGGATATACCTATCCAGAGGAGGAATCCTGAACTGTTCAAAACCATCGTAAAACAATCTTGCAGGCGCATGCTGCAGAACCACATATTTTGGCCTGCATGCCCCAATTATTTCGTAGCTTCCAGGATAAGCAGGATGAATTATTGATCCCTGTCCCTCCAGAAACATGTATTCAGGTTTTTCCTTTTCCCAGGCCTCCACGGTAACAGCCTCAAGGGAACCAGCAACAAAATCGTTGATAATGGCGTCCAGAACTATTGTATATGGAAATCCCTGCATCCAGGCGGTCTGCCCCGTGCCAATCATCACCGATTTTCTGCCCATCCTGTTCATTTCCCTGTTCAGAAAAACTGCTGTTGTTCGTTTACCAATTGCACTGTCTGTTCCAAGAACGGCAATTCTCTTGGATTTAACCTCGTTTATCCTGCCTGTGAAGCTCACTTTATTGTCCCTGAAAATTTTCCTGACATCTGTTATCTTTACATTCCTGTTCCTTGCCAGGGATGAAAATTCCTGATCGTCACTAAGGAACTCATGCAGCCCGCTTACGATATTCAACCCTGAATTTATTGCCTCTCTAACATATCTCCTGTAATTCTCCGGAAGAAAACCTCCATCTGTCGCTATCCCTACAATCATGGTATCTGGATGGAGCTTGAGGCCCTCCTCTATGCTGGATACAATGGGAATTCCGTTCTTCCTGCCTGTAAGTACTTCCCCTGCATCCTTCCCTTTCAGTTTTGAGTCTATTACACCCTTGATGCTGTATCTCTGACTGTATCTTACCAGTCCGTTTGCGGTCTTTCCATATGTATTTCCAAATACTCCCTCTGATAGGATTATTGCACTGTCCACTTTTTGCCGCTCCCGGTGATAACAATGACGCACTCAGCGTTGTGCCCAAGCTTGGAGAGAACATGACTTGCCGCGACAAGTGCCGATGCGGATGCGGGAAGTGTGCTGATCCCTTCGGTATTTTCAATAATCCTTGAATAATATGTCATCTCATAGTCCGTAACGTATTCACCAAAACCATGACTGTTGTATATGGAATCAAGTGCTGCCTGGCCATCCATCGCCTTATAGGATACAAGAGGTTCGTTCAGGCTCGACTCATGGATTGCCATGGGTTTCAGATCGACTATTTTCCTTTCATGTTTCTTCCAGGTGCTGATAATTGGATTCCCACCGGCTGTACTGGCGCCAATGAATCTCGGAACCCGATCTGTAAACCCTGCAGACTTCAGTTTCACAAACCCGCGATATATGCCGCTCAGTGTTGTACCGTTGCCCACAGGAACTGAGAGCATCTGTGGTGCGTGGCCCAGCTGAGAAACAATTTCTTCTGCAATCTTCTCATATCCCAGCATATCAATGTGCGAATTTTCCGAACCGGGACTGCAGTTGTACCAGGCATTGTCGTTTGCAAGGTCTTTCATCATTCCAACTGCCTCCTCATACTTGTAAGGGACGTTTATAATTTCAGTCCCGTTGACAACCATCTCTTCAGTCCTGGAGTTGGAATAGGATTCCGGGATTGCTGCAACAGATTTCAGGCCCATGATTTTTGCATAATAAGATACTGACGCCCCGTAGTTTCCACATGTGGCCACAGCGAGCGTGTCATATCCAAGTTCACGAGCCCTTATTGCGTGAAGCGCGGATATTCGGTCCTTCTGAGTCCCTGTTCTGCTTGCCCCCTCAAACTTAATAAAAAATTTCTTCTGTTTGAGAGCTTTTTCCAAGTTTCGAGCCCTTATCAAGGGCGTACTCCCTGGCGGTTCCTCTTCACTGAGTTCTTCCATCTATTTTACCTCAAAGGTATAATATTTAAACAGTGAGTTTATTTTTGTATTTAAACATTTTTTATTACAGATCGTAAATTAATTTTGCCAAATTATGTAAAATTCAGTGTCTTACAAAATCTATGAACTATTATATATGTGTGAATATTATATAATGATTATATAACTATCAGTTCCAGACCGTCTGCTTCAGAAATGCCTCTCACAATTTCCCTGACGCCGGATCTTGAGCCTTTTTTGTCCATGATGAAACCTGCGCACCTCGGAGTTTTCTGCACTGCCTGCCTTATAATCGATTCATCCGCAGTTTCATGATCGTGCTTTGAGAGGATATGACCTATATTCACATTATTTTCCAATACGTAATCTGTTATCTTCGGGGAATAGTGTCCCCCGCCTATGCCAACATAATTTGGATAATTATTGCCATGATTGAGCATAACAGCCTCTGTCACCGCAAAAAGGGCTGCAGGATCCTGCCATTCTTCCTTCGTCGTTCCAATCTCTATGTAGTAATTCGGTACATCGAGGTATGGCCCATGATGTGTTGATTCAAATGTGACGCTGAATTTCTCGCCCCTGTAGCTCTGCTTCAGTATTCTCAGGGACTGGGTCATCATTTCAGGATCTGATACAGAAAGCGTTTTCGGATAGCCGCCCAGCTTATTCTCCCCATAGTTTCCCGTCGCATGCACTGTAAGGGACTTAATGTCTGCCGATGAGGAATGTTTCGAGAGGAAGATCACCCGATCTATTTTTACATCAGGAAAATCCACGTTCAGATTAATATTGTCGTAATTTAAATGTATCTTATCTATATAAATAAGTACAAAATTATCCCTCGTCAGCAGTCCGTTATTTTCTGTGAAAGGATATCTCTTGATGAGGTAATCTCCCATCGCTGAACTGGCCGGGTCCTGTCTCGATACCACCAGAAGATCCATGAGACTGTATCACTTTCAATGATTTAGAATGAATCCATTACGAGATCATTGTAAAGTGTGTCAGCCCTTACTCTCAGGTTTTCCTTCTTCTTCAAGACCTGTATAAGGTTATCCTTGAGAAGTGGATTCTTGATCTTGTCCACATTGCTGGAAAAGGTTGAAAATGAAGCCCTCTCTTTCTCTGTTATGAAGAGAAGGACGCTTCTTAAACTGTTGAGATCAGTGAATTGATCCTTATGCAGATGTTCGGTGGCATGCAGGTAGGGGGTCTGATCAAGCTGGACTCTCTTTTCAGTTGCACCCGGGCTCTTCAGGGACCCCAAGTCCTTCAGTATGGATTTGTTCGCCCTTCTGAAAAGATCCAGGAACCTTCTAATATTGTCCATATTGGCTGTATTCATCATGCTGTCGTATTCTTCAACCAGTTTTTCCTCTGCCTTGATGAGAAAATCCAAAGCACCCGAATCAAAATTTTCCGGCATTTAGATATGTTTATCCAAAGTCCGAATATTAAATTATTCTATTTCTTCGTCTGCCGTTTAGAAAAGCTCATTTTTGTAAATTATTCCTCACAAGTTTGAATCATTCATCGTTCAGATTTTTTATCTTTGGGCGTGCCTGGATTCTTTTTTACGCCAATCAAAACCATCCTTCTCTTCAGGAACTTTTCACCGTCATAACCTATTGATTTCCTGAATTCCTCGCTGGACTTCGTCAGAAATTCCCTGCATTTCTTTCCATTTTCTGATGATTCTTCAACAGGATAGAGCCATTTCGTGAAAGTTGTAGAATCTTCAATTATTTCAATTTCCCTTATTTCCAGTCCGTTTGATTCTGCCATTCCCTGCCATTCTTTCACTCCCGATGCAAAGAAATGAGAATGGTCTCTGATCCGTTCGAGTTCATTATATTGATCTTCAAACCCTTCCGGTGGCACCATATCAACGAGTCCAAATTTCCCGCCCGTTTTCAGTATTCTTGAAACATTCTCCAAAAATTTCATTTTATCTGGAAAATGGTGAGCCGCTCTCCTGCAAGTCACAATATCGAAAGTATTGTCCTCGAATGGCACGTTTTCAACATTTCCCAGAACAAATTCCATATTGAGAAGTTTTTCATTTTTAGCGTAAGATCTTGCCTTTTCCAGCATCTCAGGGGTGCCATCGAGGCAGACCACTTTCCGGGCAGATCTTGCAACTTCAACAGCTGTATTTCCCGTACCACACGCAAGATCGATAACCACATCCTCTGGCATAATCTCAAGTTTCTTTACTAGCAGGAAGAGATCGTTTCCATATTTGTGAGATTCACTTTTTGAATATTGATCTGCATTTGAACCAAAAAATTCCCTGTAAGACATCAAGTCGCTTATACATAATTCAATAAAATAACCTTTGTGCG
>JAJYZU010000080.1 GCA_021799755.1 Thermoplasmata archaeon | reverse complement strand
AAGAACATACAACGTGATACTTGCAAGGGCACATTTCTATTTGACCGCAATCGGGTCTCTCATAATGTCGTTTGCATGGTCTGTCGGTGGCTTTATCGGAATGCCAAGGGCGGTTGCAGGTTATTTTCCATGGTTCCAGCCATACCAGGATGCTTCAATAATTGGCGGTGTGATTATTGGGATAGGACAGCTTGTTTTCCTTTACAATATGGCGGTCAGCTGGCTCCGCAGTCCCTCAACATCAGAAGATAATGTTCTAGATATTCCCGCTAACGTTGGTCCCAGCAAACCTCTACCAATGGATAAGAGCACGCCGGATGTCCCTTCGGAGAGCGTAACTTAGGTGAAATTTAATGAGTGAAAAAGGAAGTAAAACTGGTGTTGTGTTCGCTGTAATCATCCTGCTGATAGTTTCAATGGGGCTCTATCTGGCACTGGACTATCCACAGACCTCCTCTTTTTCATTACCTACCGCTCCAGCCAGTGCACCGCATTCGGTTAATATCACCATATGGGCGGATGCAAGCGGCTGGGACTACGGACATGGAACGGTGAATCCGACCATAACGATTCTCAATGGTACCGTGATTCATTTCACGGTGATTGAGGAGGATGGTCAGCCCCATACCCTTACTATCAATCCCGGTCCTGCTGAGAGTACTGTATTTGATACGCTTCTTTCAATTTCACAGATAACCACAACGCCCGGTGCAGTTTCCCATACCACTGCCTATTTCCCCAAGGTTGGCGTCTACACCTACTGGTGCACGGTCCATCCAACCACCATGGTTGGACTCATCTACGTCAACTCAAGTCTGCCATCACATGTCTACACGTTCCCAACCCCGCCTTCAAACATGAGCGTCAGCCATAATACCAGTCTTATATCTACAAACAGTGGTTTTATTGACTCCCATGGGGTTGTTAATCCATCCCTGTACTACCAGAATGGTTCCCTTGTCAGGTTCCAGATCAAACAAAACGGAACATCAGATCATTCCTTCGTGATTGCTCCGGGCGATGCCGAAAGCGATTACAATGCCACACTTATAAATGCATCCACGATGGGTAACGTTAACGGTACCACGGTTGCGGTGCAGGTCTTCTTCAACAGAATAGGAGAATACACTTACTGGGATTCCTATTTCCCATCGCTGACAGAGGGACACATCTTCGTTGTATCTTACAACAAAAGCATATCGCTCCTCGCTTCAGAGCATGGGCTGGAACTCAACGGCAGCCTCAACTGGACAGTCCCTGCATTGAATGGCACAGAATTGATCTTCAATGTGGCAGATTCTGGCCATTTTAATTACTCACTCGTTCTCCTTAATTATTCGCACTCTCCGTTTGCCTATCTTCAGAATGATACGAGCAATTCAAGTGTCTCTGAATTTGTATTTTATGGATATGCAGCTTTCACTGTAAAATATAATTCTACCGGAAATGTAAACAGCGATTCTGTACTCTTCTACAACAGGGAGGTTAACATTACGCTTTACGCTGACGCCAATGGCTGGAATTATTCAAAAGGATCGGTGAATCCTGTATTCAATCTTACAGTAGGAACCATGGTGATGTTCAATCTGATCAATGAGGATGGACTGTATCATGCCCTCAGAATAAATTCTGGTCCAAACGAGAGCCTCCAGAACAGTACTCTAATTGCTGAGGTCAATAACACGATACGCTCATCGATTGGCTATTACCTGTTCTCCAATGTATCGGTATACACATACTGGGATTCATTCCATCCATACACCGCTGTTTCAACGATCAATGTGGCAAACTCCAGTTCTCCCTCATCAACAGCTTCAGTATCGGTCAACAATTTAGTATTAGTAAATAATACTGTTACGTCAGCTGGAGTAACAGAAGGTCAGAATAATGAATTTGAAGGATTTTTTAAGAATTTCTAAGGCCGAAATAACCCTCCTGATCCTGATAGTTGCAGTAACCGGATTCGTCTCTGCTCCTGCTGCCTCCTCAAAATTGATTCTCATTGTTCCACTGATCATTGCTGGAGCTTTTGCCTCAATGTCTGCTTCTATCCTCAATAATGTTTATGATATGGACCTGGACTGGAAGATGAAGAGAACATCCTACAGGAAGGAAATAGTGAACAGGGAAAGTTACAGGCGAATAACCGCCATGGCGCTGATAATGCTTGCATTTTCACTCGCCGTATCGTATATATTCATCAATTTATTGGCAATGGTGTTCATCTTCGCAGGATTCCTGAGTTATGTTGTTCTTTACACGATAATGCTCAAGAGAAGAACAAGCCTTAACATAGTCATTGGAGGTATTGCGGGTAGTTTTCCTGCGCTTGCCGGCTGGGCATCTGTAACCGGCGGAGTCTCATGGACCGCTCTGTTCATTGCAATGCTGGTTTTTGTATGGACCCCTACACACTTCTGGAGCCTGGCTATGGGAACAAGCGAGGAGTACAAACAGGCCGGAGTCCCGATGCTTCCTGCAGTCGTCGGTCAGCCAAAGGCGGCAAAATACATAGTAATCAACACAGTGGTCATGATAGTTTACAGTCTTCTTCCGCTGTTTTTCCACCAGATCTCTGTGGGCAGACTGTACTTTTTCGTCGCCATAATTGCAGACCTGATACTGGCATACTATCTGATAGCTTCCTATGCGGATAAACTGTCCGTGAAATCTTTCAAGAAGACTTTTCACTACACCAACCTGTATCTTCTCATCCTTCTGGTCTCCATATGGTGGATCGTTGCATGAAGTGGTTTGCCTGGAATCTAGCAAGATATCTTGTGGTTATTGCATCTCTGCTCGCCTATTTCTTTTTTCTTTTCCGTGATAATCTTGTTTACATCGAACCAGGTGTAGTTGCACTATCATTCCTGCTGATCGTACTTTTCTTTTTATTGTCGATATCTTTGATAAGCAGGAACTGGAGATTCCCATCAGTAAGGCGCTATCTTATGCTGTCATTCATGTTCATTATCATACTTCTTATACTGGTGACGCCAAACCCTGTTTTCAAAGCCCCATACACCTATGCAGCGGCACTCAGGGTGGTTGTGCTGATATTCACAAACCTCCTATTTCTGCCATTTCTTGTAATCGCATTCGTATTCTCACTCCTGATTTACAGAAGTGAGTATCCGGGAATGGGTAACAGCCTTGCGTTAACGACCTTTATAATTCTTGGACTGTTTATGCTGGTCGTTTCCGGGATACTCCGTGTGAACACCATTGGAACAGGCAGGCTTCTGATCGGATCCATTTATGATGATGAAAGCCCTGCAGGAGTTCCTGCACTGTTTGCGTACTCTCTTGTCCTTTACTCCAACACTTTCGTAACCACATTGAGCATACAGTACATGCTTCTAATCCTCCTTGATCTTTCTCTCATAGTCCAGAATTTCACCTTCATCTTCAATCTGGTCAGCAAGGACAAGTCCTATGTTGCTTCAAATGCTGTTTCGTCTGTTCTGATCGCGGTCAGCTGCCAGTGTGAGGGACTCATCGCCACACTACCGGCAATAGCTTCTCTTCTTGTGTCCATCCTGATCTATCCGTTAATAATTGAAGGTGTTCTCCTCGTCCTCTTCACGAATATGCTGCTCTATTTCTACTTCATTAGGGGGAGGAGGTACAGACCCTTTGAAAGTGGCTTTTTTAAGGGAATCCTGGCAAACCGGATCATGATTCTTCCAATGGTTGCCCCAATCATTATCCTTTTTTTAGGCAGTCTTGCAGGCTTTCAGTACACTATTTACTTTATATTTGGCGTGAATATTCTGATGTTCCTGGCGGGTGTCATATTCTTTGCGTTTCTCAACAAAGTGATGTTTCTTAATTTTAAACTAGGCACTGCGCGGTCATTTTCACTGTTTGCCATCTCGACAATGTTCATGTTCTCCTGGTTTGTTCCTTCTGTCACCGAATACGTGATAACAAACATCGCTGTGTACGCGCTTATGGTCATACTGACCTTCCTCTCCGGTATGATGACGGGTATTCTTTATCATGGTCTCAATGATAGAGCGAGAGGAATACTGATGGAATCTGTATCCATGATGTACAGTCTTACTGGGCTCGTAATGCTATATTCATCGCTGGAACTGAGAATCAATCCCTGGTACATGTTCGCAGGATACGCAGTTTCCATTTTCGCGATTATTCTGGTTGTACTATCATTCCCCGTGCTCTGGCTGAGCACCAATATTGCTCTCAACCATACGGTGAGGCCGGGTTAAATGAATCTTCCCGCTCTCGGCAAAAGAAACTCACTGATTCTTTTTGCAGGATCTGAAGTTTTTCTTTTTTTTCTGTTCTACGGGTTCCTTGCCTTTGTGAAGAACACTGAATTGTCTGCGACGTTTTACAACCTGTACATCTATCTTTCCCCTGTTTTGCTTGCGGTCATGGTAATATTCATCCCGTCCCTTCGGTCAGGGCTTTCAAGGGTACTGGGCTCCAAGGATCTCTTCATATTATTCTCCGTCGCGGTTGTCTGGATCTATATCTGGGGACTGCATCACATCAGTCCTGTGTACCTATTTTACCCCATCGCATTTATCGATGAGATTAATTTCAGATATGTTATCACAGATTTCACATCGAGTTACACGGGAAAACCAAAAGCCATAATAGTTCAGGCGGTGCTCTTCATGCTGCTTTACTCCAGTTACCTCATTTTCGAAAGTCAGGGGTACCCCGGATTTTATGCTCTGCTGTACCTTGTAGACATGTTTTCAATGGGGATTCTGTATGGGGCGATATACCTCGTCAGAAAGAATATTTACGCGGATATTGCAATTCATCTTTCTCTCTTTGCAATGATTCCGATAATTCCGGCTTACCTCGGCTGGATTCCTTACTCAATGCTTCCAACCTGAGCGCAAGTATGATTAGATGTAACGGGATTGTGAAAAATAATGAGGATCAAGCAATCATCACTGGATTTTTATGCCTTTGTTTCTATTTACGGAGAGGGCTTTAAGGGCAGTTTCATCAAGAAGATTCATCAGGTCGGGGCAAAGGATTTCATCTTCCAGATATACAGGAGCGATCTCAAAAGGAGGAACCTGTATGTATCCCTGGAAAGGGGGATCTCTTTCATGGATTTTCCTACCGAACCGGAACCGGGACAGATAGCCATCACCCTAAGAAAAATGTTATCTGAAAGAAAGATAGAGTCCATCAGCCAGATAAACTTTGACCGTGTCATTGTCATCAGGCTCGTGACAGGGCAGGAGATAATATTTGAAATGTTCAGGGAGGGAAACCTTGTTGTCACCGATAACGGACTCATCGAATTTGCGTTCAATGCGAGAGAGTGGAAAAACAGGAAGATAATGAAGGGCGAGAAGTATATTCCGCCCAGTTCAATCAGCCCGGTCGACATGAACAGAGAACAGCTAAGAG
>JAJYZU010000079.1 GCA_021799755.1 Thermoplasmata archaeon | reverse complement strand
TACGGCGCCAACATGATGGTGGCGGGAGGAACAGGTTCAGGAAAAACCACTCTTCTCAACGCAATACTCCTTTTTATCCCGCCTCAGATGAAGATAGTGAGCATCGAGGATACAAGGGAGATAAATATCCCGCATGAGAACTGGATCGCGACTGTGACAAGACCCGGTTTCGGTACGCTTGACAAGGAGACTGGAAAGAGGGGTGGAGAGATAGACATGTTCGATCTCCTGGCTGCGTCCCTCAGGCAGAGACCCAACTATATCGTTATTGGAGAAGTGAGAGGGAAGGAGGCATTCACGGTTTTCCAGGCAATGTCTGCCGGAAGGTACGGTTTTGGCACGTTCCACGCAGAGGATCCGAAAACGTTGATCCACAGACTGGAATCTCCACCAATAAACATTCCGAGAACGCTCATAACCGCGCTCGATGTAATCATTATGCAATCCCAGCTTACATATAATAACAAGATCGTGAGGAGAGCCACCAGCGTTTCGGAGATCACAGGTCTAGATCCGTCAACCAGTGACATCATAGTCAACAACATCTTCAAATGGAACTCCCAGTCTGACAATTTCACATTCTCAGGATTCAGCTATGCCATGAACAGGATTGCAGAGAGGATTGGCAAGACAGAGGCTGATCTTGAGAGGGAAGTGGATCTGAGGGAGCTGATGCTGAACAGGATGATAGAAAAGAAATTCTACACTTACAGGGATGTGACGAGGATGATAAACAGGTTCTACAAGGATCGTGATTCCCTGCTCAAGGAACTCGGCATAAACGAGGACGACATCTTCTGATCATTTCTTCTGGGTCTCGGCACTTGCCATGATGGGAAGCCCCAGCAGCTTCCTGGACGCATACGGGACATAAATCGTCTGCATTATGATGGAAAATATGACCACAAAAGCTGTAGCGACGTAAATCATCTGCCCCCATTTTATTAGGATTGGAAGGTTTTCCTCTATTCCCAGGGTATATGGCACCAGGGACATTACAACCGACACCGATCCTTTCGTACCGGTAAGGCCCATGAACAGGCTCATCCTGTTGTTTATCCTGAACCTTGACCTTGAGAATCTGGCAGCAATTAAGGATACAAAAACTGCCAGCGGACGCGAGAAGAATAATACGGCAAGTGTCACGAGTATACCCACAACCCAGTAGGCAGATATGTCACTCAGGGTGAGAATGCTTCCAAGCAGAATGAATATCAAAGCCCTTGACAGGAATGACAGACTCTGCTGAAAATTAGCCTCCCTTTCCCAGAACAGGCTCTTATCCGAGAAATTCCCAATTATGGCACCGGTCGCTATGGCAGCTGGAAACGGGGTGATGTTAACTGCCTCAAGCACAGTGAATTCAAGAAGAACCACGCCAATAAGAAATCCCACAAGAAGATTGTCGAAGCTGAATATCTTGTTAAGATAAATTACTGAGAAACCTGCCAGTATTCCGGCAGACGTGGGAACAGCGATCTGGATCAGGATAAATATTGGAACCGCGGCAAACACGCCTGAGAAATTTGATATTGCAGCGTACATCGGAATGTACGTTGAGCTTGGGTCAATAAGGGATATCCCTATGGCTACCAGTATGATACCAAGCGGATCATTAAAAAGGCTCTCTCCCACTATGATGCCCGAAATCTCCTCCTGTACATCCATCCTCTTGAACATGGGGATGAGGCTTGCCGGATCCGTTGGGGATATTATTGCTCCGAACAGGAAACCTATTACAAGCGGTGCTCCCGTTATAAGTGAGAAAATCAAGCCGGAAACTATGGCCGTGATCACCATTCCCAGCGTATCGAGGGAAGCTATTCTCATGAGTTCCCTTCTGATTATCCTGAAGTTTATGCCATGGCTCTCGTAATATAGAATTATGACTATGCCAAGCAGGCCAATGCCCACACCTCCAAATTCGCTCATGAGATAAAGCGAGAAAGAATGGGAAACAATTCCGGTGACCGGGCCAATCAGAAATCCGAACAGTATAAGGAAGGGAAGATCGATCATTGACGCCTTTCGAGCAATAGGGATCGCAAATGCTGCGATGATCAAAATAATGCCAAGGTCCAGAAAGTCGCCCAAAACAAGCGACAATTCAGCCATCCCTTCTTTCTATGGACGGAGGCATATTTCTCTTATGGTTGGTGCTCTCATACAGTTCCACAAACCGTTTTTCCAGATCGGTTTCAGGTGGCATGCCCTGATCGAATAATTTTACAAGAATACTATCAAGTTCATCATACGAGATTCCCAGTTCATCCTCATCGGTTTGTCCTTCCCACAGTCCTGCAGAGGGTTTTTTCTGAATAATTTCCTGTGGCACGCCAAGATAGGCTGCCAGCTTCCTGATCTCGTTCTTGTAAAGATGGGATATGGGTTCAAGATCGCAACCCCCATCACCGAATTTCGTAAAGTAGCCTGTCAGGTATTCAGTCCTGTTGGTTGTGCCAATAACCATACCGTTCCTGCTGTTTGATACGGAATAAAGGATGATCATTCTTGTCCTTGATTTGACATTTCCAAGGATTTTCCTGTCGTTGATTTTCCCTACATCTGACAGCATCCTTATCACAGGATCAATATTTATCGTGGTAACCTCCAAACCAGTTTTGCTGGATAACTTCGCAATATCCCTGTAATCATCAGCTGGCGTGTTGCAATCAGGCATGAACACAGGAATCACCCGATCTTTGTCCAGAAGTCTGCAAAGCATCAGCACAACGCTGCTGTCAATTCCACCACTAATGCCCACAACCATGTTCTTCCCGGCGGTGCTTTTACGAAGAAATTTTAGTATTTCATTTGTGGAGGAAGCAGGAGAAAAAGGAGGCATGGATTGTATAACGCAATGCGTTAAATAATTCTTTTTATTTGATTGTATTGTTAAACTGCAGGAAATCCGGGTTCATGAATCCAACCGATCTATGCTTTTATTTCATGAGTTTTCTGCAATGATTTCAGGAGGTTCCGGTAAATCAGGACAGGCGTCAACTGTCCAATACCTCCCGGAACAGGTGTCACGTATCTCGCAACATTTCTCACATTATCGTAGTCAGTGTCCCCCATCAGCTTTCCATTTGCGAAATTGATTGCAGCATCGATAACTATGGAATCTGAATTCACAAAATCGGCATTAAGAAACCCAGCCTTTCCGACTGCTGTGACAATCACGTTCCCGGATCTGGCTATTGCCCTCAAATTGAGTGTTTTGCTGTTACATATTGTAACGGTGTAATCACGATTCGTTAGCATCATTGCCAGCGGCCTTCCGATTATTGTAGACCTGTTTATCACGACGACATGAGAACCCTTTGGAACGGAAAGCTTCTCGATTGCAACCGTTATGGCGTAAGCTGTGGCAGGGAGCATAAGTTCCCTGTTGACAGCGATTAGGCCCTGGCTTCTGGAAGTCACGCCATCAACATCCTTCTCAGGTGGTATTTGTTCAGCAACCTCCCCGATTTTAAAACCAGCAGGAAGCGGAGATTCTATGATGATCCCGTCAATTCCATTGTCATTCGCGAGTTCGATAACTTTATTCTCAAGTTTAGAAGCTTCTTCTTTTGCAAGAACCACTTCCCTGAACTCAACCCCTATATTTTTCGCGATCCGTCTCTTGGATCTCATGTATGTCAGGGTGTCAGCAGGTGGATCAACAGCCACCGCACACAGTACCGGTGCTCTGTTCAAAGAGCGGGAAAGATCTGAAAATCCGGCAGTCAGTTCGGAAGTTATCTCAGCAGAAATTGACTTGAAATCAAGATCCATGCGATCACTGCCATGATATCACGGTCTTGATATTATTAACATCCCTTCGTTCGAATAAATTATCGTTCTCTGGCGTTTTTATATTGGTTATCAATGATTCGATGCTGTTTCCGTTTGAGTGATGCCACTTCATTAACTGAGAAATAGCCTGCTCGTAATGCATTTTAGCCCCGTCGACCGAACCAACTATGGATATATTCTTCTCCACAACGTGATCTATGAATGAACCACTCATTGGCGCAGACTGCGCTTTCTCATTGGTGCCAAAAAGTATCAGAACGCCGTTATGCCTCAGTCGCGATGCAAATCTCAAGACAGTGGATGGGTCGCCACTTGTATCAATGAGCAAATCTATATTGTCCGCTGATTCCAATGGAGATTTTGAATAATCCATAAAATTCACTCCGAATTTTTCAAGAATTTCCAAGCGGTTTTCGTCAATGGGATGCCGATTGGTAATGTATGTTTCGAACCCCCTCTCTCTTGCCATCATTGAATACAGAAAACCTTCTGAACCGGTTCCTATCACCCATGCATTCTTTCCGTTCATTGAATAATCGTCACTGGGATAATATGATCTCTGAGATATTCTGTCAAAAACCTCGAAGGCCTTCATCACATTTTTAAGCGGCTCTGTGAGAACACCGACTTTTTCAAGACCCAGATCAGGAACTCTAACTACATATTCAGAACTTTCCGGGAATAATTCTCTCATGAATCCATGCTTTCCCGTTACTCCGGCCTCTCGCTTGTCCCCGTCAGAGCAGTTATCCTGCCGCCCCATTCTGCAGTTGATGCATTTTCCTTTTCTTCTGACCATTGGAATGACAAGATCTCCAACCCTGTATCGACTATTTTGACTGTCATAAACTCTGCAGATTGCTTCATGACCCAGAACGAGATAATCACTGCCCGGGGGATTGAAAGGAAATGAGAGAGAACCTGCAATAATACTTCTATCTGTTCCACAAATTCCAGTAAATACGGGCTTAAGGATAAGGTCCCCCGGATCATCCTCAATCTCCGTTCTGACCTTGTTTACACCGCCTCTGGGGGCATTGGTTACAAATGCAGTGACGGGTTCCATTTTGTATGATTCCTAAACAATATTAAATATTTTTTCGCGAAACTGACGATCAGATGCAAAATTTTATCCCATTCCAGGAAAGAAGCACACTGTGGCATGAAATATATATCTCATAAAATGATGTGAATACGTTCATGAAAAAAAATGGTTTCTTTTTTACTGATGGAATTCTTAAATTCAGGAGCATTTATTGGATAATATTCATTACAGAGCTTCTTCTTTATCTGATAATCTCCTCACTTCCAATCAATGATCCTGGCCTTTACAACTCTTTCAAGAGCGAGCAGAACGGCATAATTTCTCTTAGCTACATACCCATGATCTTTTCAATTTTTCCGCACAACCTTACCATTGCATCAGTGGAATTTGTTCCGGTTCTGGGCCCTTTTCTTTACATTGACTCCAGTGTTGTCACCTCACTGATAATCGCTGTTGAAGGAACAACACTTGGTTATTCCGGGTTCCTTGTTCTGGTGACGCTTATGATATTTCCACACTTCTGGCTGGAAATTCCATCTTATGCGGTAGCCACGGCAACGAGCGTTTACCTCATCTACCTGATCTACAAACGGGGAGACATTTTACGCAACGGTATCAAGAAAGTGCTTTATCTGTATATTTTCGTAATACTTGAGCTGTTCATAGCAGGATCGGTGGAAGCTGCCGAGATAATCTTTGAGACAACATACCCGTATCCGTATGACCTGTATTATCCATTAATGATGTGGATACCAGGTTCTAT
>JAJYZU010000078.1 GCA_021799755.1 Thermoplasmata archaeon | reverse complement strand
TACTCAGTTCCAGTGTTCATATGGTGAGCTTCTTTTCAAATGGAAACATTTCTGATTCATATAATGCATCTGTCGTTGGAGGAAAATTCTCGATTACGTTACCTGTCGGCTATTATACGGCATATGCCATGAATGGATTCTCGGCATTTGCGCATTCCTTCTTTTTGGGCAATAATACCAGCATTTCAGTAAGCCTGTCCAGAGGATACTACGTCAACGTATCATACTCTACCAGCGCTTTCACCAATGGAACCGGCTTTTTCGAGGCTCTTTCGAACGGAATATCTCTGCAGTCTGAGGGCTCACTCTCCACCTATTACAATTTCTTCCTGCCCATCGGGACATACACTTTCGCATCATATGTAACCCACGTCGGGCTGAACTATGGATCATTCAGGACCATCGAGGTCCTCGGTAACCTTTCGTTCACAATGCGGCTTGCATTCCAGACAAACATTTCACTTACCACATACGATGCTTATCGTACAAGTTCCGGTCCGGCTGCGCCACAGGTCACTGGCGGAGTTGCCATAGAATATGCTGGCAACCTTCCTATATTTTATACGGGTGTATCGGCCGCAGGCGTTGCCAGTTTGATTCACCCAAAATCCCTCGTTGACTCATACACGTTCGACCTTTACAGTCCAGGCTTCCTTAATGCAAGCACGACGATTTCATATAACAATACGGTTGCCGCTCTCATTGTAACTCCAATATTGACGACGATCAATCTCAATGTGAGCGTAAATTCTGGTCAGAGTGCCAGCGGCTACGTTTCACTGCAGGGACAACAGTCTTATTTGTTCCCAATAAAAAACCTGACTGCAACTGGAGTTCTTACCCCCGGCCTCTATTCGGTATCGGTATTCTCGACATCCGCAGCCGTTAATTCCTCAATAAGTGTACTGGTCGTACCAATCAGTAAATCATACAGTACCAGCACCGCACTAAGCCAGCTCTTCTCACTTTCAAGTACTGCTTCATCATTTTCCGTCTACAAGAATGGCATCCAGGTTGGAAGCACATATCTTGTCTCAGGATTATATACGCTGTATTCACAGACAGGGACAAGATCAAATATTACGACCTTATATCTCAAAAGCAACACAACAATTACACCATCACTTCAGAGCAGTTCCACAGTCAATCTCTCGAATACTCTAGGTTATACATCGGGAACTTATTTCATCTCCTCGAGTCAGGGCATGATATCCACTCAAGGCACCTCAATCGTATTGCCTCTTGGAACTTACAGGATAAGCTATTACTATAACTTCACAAGTAACGGCGTGGACAAATCCGTTTCCGGCTCCGTTCTGGTTTCCACAAGTATAACCGGATCTATAAAAGTCCCCGTCTCAGTTTCTCCTGCCAAGACGACAGTCTCAGGTATGACGTTCTATAACGGGATTCCTGCGCCTTATGCCGCTGTCATGTTCTACAACAGCACCGGATATCTCGTTGGGTCTGCTACCTCCAACGCCTATGGAAATTATAGTGCCCAACTCTACGGCGGTTCATATGCGGTTTACGCAGCAAGCAACGCAGACAGAGAGGCTGCACTGACAACCCTCGCTGTGACCCCATTCGGTTCCCCTGAAACGCTGAACATTAACATGGTTCCGTCATATAAGGTCTTCATTACAGAAACAAAAAGCAACATACTCCTGCAGAGAAATATAACAATTTCGTCCGGAACCATTTTACTGCTATTCAACACCTCGGCAGGAAGCATTTACCTGCCTGGTGGAACTTATACCTTCTCCGGAAACCTTACAGAGCACGAGGCAAACTTTACCGGTTCATCCATGAACGTAACCTACAGTTCATCCGTAACACAGAGCATTGCTGCACAGAACACTTATGTGAACATACAACTTCTAAGGGTCAATGTTTATCAGTTCTCATCTGGAATGCTCTCTCCGACGAAGGTAGCCAGTCAGGGATCTAACCTTACAAACGTACCTTTCTATGTCCAGAATACCGGCAATACTTATGTTAACATGTCATTCAGCTCCGGCCAATCAGGATTGATTGCCTCATTTAACAGGAGCAAGGTAATGCTGGCCCCTGGCCAGAATGTTTCTATTTCCGCAAACTTCACGCTGCCGCAAAAGATGCTTGCAGGAATAGACAAGATACAGATAAATGGCACTTATGGTACTGGTACCTACAACATCAAGCTGAGCGTAAATATCTCGGCCAGCCCATCTTTAAATGCATATCTGGTCCCAGCAAAGAACTCAGTATACGGAAACACAGGCAGCATACCGGTGGTTCTTTCCAACACCGGAAATCAGCTTATGACAGTTTATGTTGCCCTTGATCCCAATAACCTTAGTGACCATAACTGGGGTGGAAATATAGGTACAGGGTTATATTACAGTGTGAAGCTGCCTGCGTTCTCCTCAAATACCATATATGTCAATATAACACCGATATCCGGGAAGAGTCTCTATCTCAGCGGGGATCTTACTCTGAACATAACAACCAGCACGAACTTATCAAAAATCCTTAACGTGCCAGTGAACCTCCCAAACAACATTAACATTAAACCCACTGTTTCCGGTACTGAAATAACCCACTTTACAGGTGACCCTGAAATGACGATTATCATAGGTGTTGTGGTGATAGCTGCGTCTGTTATTATCGGGCTTCTGGTTGCTTCATCGAGAGGGAGGCGCAGAAACAGGTGAAAGGAAAGGCTGCACTAATTGCACTGGGCATCCTGTTCATAATGATGCCCATTGCTGCAACAGTATCCGATGCGGGAACAGTCTACCCTTCAATCTTCTCAAGCACCGTGTCTTATGGGACTGTCTATGTGAACGAAAACGTTTCAATTTATGTCAACTCAACCTACGGTTTCAATAACTACACCGTGGTCCTTATATTCTCCGGGTTGAACCTAAGTGGAATGGCTCCAGGAACAACGGTTCTGTCACAGAATCAGCCCAATCCAGATGAAGTGTTCAACATAACCGCACCATCTAATCCAGGGACAATATCCATTCTCGTAATGACATCAGCACATGGATCAACTATCATGCAGTACAGAACGACGGTACAGCTTACTGTTGTGAACCCTATAAAAATGCAGGCAACCATAAGCAATCCAACGCAGTATTACATGTACAATGTTACCGTGACATTCGCCATCAATGGCAACAATGTTTCAAAAATAGTGATACCGAAGCTCGCTCCATACTCTTCACAGATTATATCAACATACTCTTCCGCTATTTCGCTGGTAAATAAAGGCGACAACACTATCAGCGTATATGCAAGCACTCCTGGGGCTGTGGTCAGTGGCGACTCTACGTTTTATTACGGCACGCCATCCAACTATACATGGATATACTACATCGCTGCGGTTGTTGTAACATTCATGATATTCCTCGCAGTCAGCGCCGGTCGCAGATCAATCCCAAAATCACCCAAATGGAAAAAATAATCTCCTAAGCAATTGTCAGGCGGTTATTGCCTTCTGCAGGGTTACAAATTCGAGTTCAAGTATATCCCTTCTCCTGTAGTTCTGGATCTTGGGATCAGGGTAAGAGGTGCTGCCTCTTGCGATCCTTGCAGCCGATACGGCATTGTCATGTATCTTATGGGGTTGGCTTGTATTTGTTTCATCAACAATTTCAGGTACCATGCCTGCAGCCTTAAGCTTGAATATGATGCTGTCCCTGTTCGGTATATCGCCATGACCTATCTTTATAGAAAACGATATGTAACGGTAGCCGGCCGCAATAGTCCTTATTGACTGGACTAGAGCTTCTATGCTGGGTACCTCAAAAGCCTCAAGCAGGACATCGTCGCCCAGAACCGCTATACCAGGCTTGGGACCAGGATCAATTCCTATTATCACTTTACTGAATTTTTCCTTGCCCAGCAGAAAGGGTATTGCCACTCGAACTGCTTCGGTTGCACTGTCTGTCCTGATCTGCTGTTCCCTGATCTTCTCGTCTTTGTTCGAACTCAGTATTATAGAGACATCAGAAGGCAAATGATCTAAATCGTCTATTGAAACGGATTTGATTCGCCAGGATTTGAGAACATTGACAACTTCATGATAAAATCTGAAATTATGAGTGTAAATCCCGACCCTCTTCATTTACATCATGATAAATGTATACTCATTTAATAGCTTTGTCAAATTTTTGTTTACTGCGAATCGGATTCCGGTTTGCCCTGTTCCTTCAATATCCTGTTCACAAGTTCAACGAACTCTTTTTCCTTTCCCTTTGGGATAACGCCACCTGCCGCAACATCATGGCCACCTCCTGATCCGCCAACCTGCTCACAAGCGCTTTTCAGAATAGAAGAGAGGTTGAGCCCCTTCCTGACGAGCTTTATAGTTCCGCGCGCCGATAGCTTTGTAGTCTTGTCGCCCACATTGAATCCGATTATCGGCTTGTTCTGGTCTACAAGGTAAAGCATCAGGAGATCGCTTATCTTTCCAGCCATTTCAGATTCAGGAGAATAGAAGTATTGGAGATGTGACATGTTCCCTACTTCCTTCATTGTACGATACACATAGTCGATCAGCCGTGTCTTATAAGTTTTCCATGCAGCAAGCATCTCCGCCTTAAGAGTCCCGTCTCCAAGGAAGTACTGGACTGCAACTGAGTTCTTCCCCACCCGGGCATTCCCGTCTATGATGCTGCTCAACTCCTTCGATGTGAATTCAAGGTCCCTGAACCTTAACATGTCTGACTCCAGGTACTTGATAGCTTCCAGGCCGCATTTCTGAGATATTAACTGAGCAGCAAGCTTCTTTTCAAGGCTGCGTTTCTGCTCCTCATTCATCGAAGACGGGGACTGGTCATAGCCAAGGTGACATTCATCAAGAATCTTCTTCGCCCCTTCCGGTTTACCGGTGATTCCATTGAAGAATGGGTCCGTGGAGTAGACAAGCGAATCAAGAAGAGTCTCGCCTTCAAGGCTTATTGATCTCTCATTGTTGAAAAGACTTGAGTATTCGTCCAGCAAAAGCTTATTCAATCCCGATATTCCACCAAGATCCTGCTTGTCGGCTATCATTCCCGAGACGAAATACGGAACAAGATCTGCGTTCCGCTCTGAACAGACAAGAGAAAATAACATTGCCATTGTTGAGCCACAAGCCCCTCTTGTTCCGTCTATTCCAAAATCTCTCGCATTTATGTTCATCGCCTTTGCTGGAGACGGTTTGTAAAAATGATGATCCAGGACAATCAGCTTTTCCAGCTCAGGTGTGAACTGGACCTGATCTGAACCAGCATCCACCACAATGGTAAGTGAGTCCGGGTATTCCATGACTACGTTGCGAAAATCCTCCCCGAGAAGGCTCTTTATATATGTAAGATGAACTCTCTTTTTTAGGCGAAGAAGAGTCTTGAGCATCACGATCGCAGCGCTCGTTCCATCGCCGTCGTAATGAGCAATGACTCTTGCGAAAGGCTCTGATTTTGTTAGCTCTGCCGCATCTGACAGCTTATTGTATAAATCCCGGTTTATAATGTTCTGGACAGGACTCATAGAACCTTGTCTAGGTTCCAGCCAGCAGGAAGAACGTTGTTCCTTCTATAATATTTGATGAGCCTGAGAATCTTTGCCATAACAAGTGCCCTGCCTCTATCATTGCTCTT
>JAJYZU010000077.1 GCA_021799755.1 Thermoplasmata archaeon | reverse complement strand
TAGAGCAGTTCCATGTTTCCCTCCCTCACTCTCGGGATGGCAGGGACAAACAGTCTGAACCGGTCGCTAAACTGTTCGATCGGATTCTGGTTCCCATGCCTTAATATACATATCATGTCAAGGGAATCATCGATACCGTTCATGCTGTTGCGAATGAATCATCATTATTATATTTAATGTTAAATTTTCAAATATCAGACGGTTGTTACAGCGATGACGCGATCATTGTCCTCGAGGGAAATGAGTCTGACGCCCGCTGCGTGCCTTGAAAGTTCACGTATGTCACTCACCTTGATCCTGATGGTCTGTTCATTTTTGGTTATTATAATGAGTTCGTCGTCTTCCTTTGCCTTTATTGAGGCAACAACATTTCCAGTTCTCTTATTTTCCTTCAGTACCATGACGCCGCCAGTGCCTCTATGGTGGACAGGAAAATTCTTGATTGATGTCCTTTTTCCTATACCTCTTGCGGTCACTACAAGTACCTGCTCATCACCAACCACAGAGAACGAGTTGATGACATAATTTCCCGCTCCAAGCCTCATTGCTCTGACACCCATTGAAGATCGCCCGGTTTTCCTTACTTCCTTTGATTCAAACAGCGAAGCTTTGCCACCGCTGGAAAGAATGAAGATCTTTATGTCTTCCGGGATTGCTTCAACCGATACAACCTCATCGTCGTTCAGTGTGATTACCCTTGCTCCCGAGTCCCTGATCTTCTTTATCTCGTCAATCCCTATCTTCTTAACAAGTCCGTTGCGCGTAACCATCACAACATAGCCAGATGTGCTGCCTGATTCTGCAATGAGACTTTTGATAGTCTCCCCTTCCTGCAGTGGCAGTATGGCAGAACCTATAATTCCCGAGGCAGTCCTGCTCTTCTTTTCAATCATATATGCCTCCTTTTTTAGGACCCTGCCAGTGTTTGTGAAAAAATAGATCAGATCATGGGAACTTGCCGAGACTATAGATTTTGGAGTATCATTTTTCCATCCTGCAGTGACCACACCTTTTCCTCCGCGTCTCTGCGAACGGTACTCGTCCAGTGAAACCCTCTTGAGAAAACCGGAATCAGAGAGCACTATCACGCACTGTTCTTCAGGTATCAGATCCCGATCTGCGATTTCTGTCTCTTCGGAATAGTTGATCTTTGTCCTTCTGTCATCTCCATATTTTTTCCTTATATCTTTCAGTTCTTCAATGAGTATACTCCTTCTCTTTTCCTCACTGTCTATGATCCCTTTCAGCTCTGAAATTTCCTTTCTCAACTTCTCAAGGTCCTGGTTCACCTTTTCAACCTCGAGTGATGTCAGCCTCTGGAGCCTGAGATCCAGTATTGCATTTGCCTGCTTTTCTGATATTTTCAACTCGAGTTGTAGAGCCGATCTTGCCTCAGCGGCGTCCCGCGAAGACCTTATTATATGAATAGTTCTGTCCAGAGAATTCAACGCAGTGACGAGCCCTTCAAGGACATGTTCCTTTTCCCTGTTCTTATCAAGATCAAACTGTGACCGCTTCAGGATTACAGAAAGGCGGTGATTGATAAAATGATCAATTAAGCCCGCCAGTCCGAGGACCACGGGTTGGTTGTTGACAAGAACAAGATTGATGATCCCTATTGACATCTCAAGGTCAGAATGTGCGTATAACTGTTTCATCACAAGGGGCTTCATTTCCTCATCCTTCACCCTGAAGACTATTCTGATACCCTCCCTGTCACTCTCGTCCCTTATCTCTGTTATACCGTTGATGATCTCATTCTTGATCAGTTCTGCAATTTTTTCCACCAATTGCGATTTGTTGACATTGTATGGAATACTTCTAACTATGATCTTTTTGTTTTCCGAAAGGTCCATTTCACCCCTTATGTGAACCTTGCCCCTTCCTGTTCGATAGGCATCAGTCATTGACGTTGAGTAGAAAATTTCGCCTCCAGTTGGAAAATCCGGCCCCTTCACAAATTTGAGCAGATCATCAACCGTGCTTTCCGGATTATTTATTCTGAATATGTTCGCATCACATATTTCCCTTAGATTGTGAGGTAGCATATTTGTTGCCATTCCGACCGCTATACCGGACGATCCATTGAGAAGGAGCTGGGGGACTTTGGAAGGAAGATATTCAGGCTCCTCCAGTGATCCGTCAAAATTGAGCCTGAATGGAACAGTATTCTTGTCTATGTCTGTGAAAAGTTCCTCTGCCATTTGGGACATTCTGACCTCAGTATATCTCATTGCTGCAGGGTCGTCGCCGTCAATAGATCCGAAATTACCCTGACCGTCAATAAGCGTATATCTCAAGCTGTAATCCTGCGCCATCCTTGCAAGGGACTCATAGATTGCGGTGTCGCCATGGGGATGATATTTACCCATTGTCTCTCCGACGATTCTCGCAGATTTCTTGTACGGCTTGTCGTGTGTGACAGAAAGCTCGTTCATGGAATGGAGAATTCTTCTTTGAACCGGTTTCAGGCCGTCCCTGACATCAGGAATGGCCCGCGAGACTATAACGCTCATTGCATATTCCAAGTACGATGTTTTAATCTCTTCTTCTATAGGTCGTTTTGTCATAAAATCACCTCAAAGGTCGATATTCTTGACCTCACTGGCATTATCTTCAATGAATTTCCTTCTCGGTTCTACCTTTTCACCCATGAGTATGGAAAACAGTCTGTCTGCTTCTGCAGCGTCCTCAACGGTGACCTCGATCAGCCTTCTGGTTTCCGGATCCATCGTAGTTTCCCAGAGTTGCTCCGGGTTCATTTCGCCAAGCCCCTTAAATCTCTGCACTACGGCGTTGCTTCCCATCTCTTCGGCAATTCTGTCTTTATCCTGTTCGGAATAAACATATCTTACCTTATCTCCCTTCTGAATTCTAAAGAGAGGGGGCTGAGCGAAAAATATGTTTCCGTTGTGTATCAGCGGTCTGCAGAACCTGTAAAAGAATGTAAGCAGGAGCGTTCTGATGTGAGCTCCATCGACATCAGCATCTGTCATAATGATTATTTTTCCGTATCGCAGTTTTGTGAGATCGAGGTCATCCTTGATATTCGTACCGATCGCAGTTATGAGATTCCTTATCTCCTCGTTGGATAGAGTCTTCAGATCATTTGCCTTCTCAACATTGAGTATTTTTCCCCTGAGAGGAAGAATGGCTTGGAATTCCCTGTTTCGCCCCTGTTTTGCGGTACCTCCAGCAGAATTTCCTTCGACTATGAAGATCTCTGCCTTTGAAGGGTCGCTGGTTGAACAGTCGGCTAGCTTACCCGGAAGCCCTCCGCTTTCCAATGCAGATTTTCTTCTAACAAGATCCCTTGCTTTCCTTGAAGCTTCCCTTGCCTCAGCAGCTGCAACGACTCTCTTCACGATAAGTTCAGCTATATTCGGAAATGCGTTGAGATAATCCTTGAGGAATCTTTCCGTAACTGACTGCACAAATCCCCTGATGTTGGCATTACCAAGCTTGGACTTTGTCTGGCCCTCGAACTGGGGTTCCCTTATCTTCACATGCAATACTGAAACTAGGCCCTCTCTGACATCATCGCCGTTTATTGTGTCGACACCCTTGATCATGTTCTTAGATTTTGCGTATTCCTGTATCGCCCTGGAGAGGCCAGATCTGAATCCAGCAACATGCGTCCCGCCGTCAATTGTATTGATATTGTTGACGTAACTCTGCATGATCTCAGAAGTACTCATGTTGTACTGGAAAGCAAATTCAACAATACCCTGTTCCTGTTCCTCGTGATAAGATATCGGGTCCTTGTGTACATTCGCATGTCCTTCGCCGAGATATTGTACGAACTGTACGAGTCCACCATCGTAGTGCAGTGTTTCTCTGTGAGATGAAATCTGATCTTCCACTGTTATAGTTATCTGGGGATTCAGGAACGCGAGTTCACGCATTCTTGCAAGTATCGTCTTGTAAGAGAACTCTGTTGTTTCAAATATCTCTGGATCAGGATGGAATTTGGCAATGAAACCATGGGTCCTTTCAAGAGTTATGGGTACAGTTGAAATATCCCTGTCTTCCAGACTGGAAAGTTTGGAATGATCGACGGAAATCAAACCCGAGACAGGGATTCCCTGTTTGAAAACCTCGTAGTCTATCCTGTCCGGCTTTTTAACAAGCGCAATTAGTTTTGACGACAGTGCATTGACCACGTGTATTCCGACACCATGAAGGCCGCCGGTGATCTTATACACCTTTTTGTCGAATTTAGCGCCGCTGTGTAATTCTGTTAATACAATTTCAAGACCAGGCCTGTTATATTTTGGGTGTATATCTGTGGGTATACCTCTACCGTCATCCTCAATAGTAATCCATCCGTCTGGCTGAATTGTGATGTGGACGTTGGAACAGTATCCTGCTACCGATTCATCTATGCTATTGTCCACCACTTCATACACCAGGTGGTGTAAACCGCGTTCATCGGTCGAACCAATGTACATCCCGGGAACCTTTCTGACAGCCTTTAAGCCTTCAAGTATCTGTATCTGCGATGCATCATAATTTTCCATTCAAACGACCCTATCGACAGTAACCATATCACAGCATGTTAAATAACCCATTTCTTATTGTATCTTATCCGCCGTGAAAAGCCTATGAACCTGATATCAAGTAAATCCGTTCCATCAATCCCGGACCTGAATTATCTTTATGAGTCTGGGGAGTCACAGCAGTGTAAGTTTCAGTCGAGCGGGTGGACTCATTACTTCAATTCAATCGTATCCAGCCGCAATATTCTTATAAACTATAAGGAGGATGAACACATTGGTGTGAACTCGTGCATGGAATTGCCAGAGGATGAGATGACCAGTAATTACGATTTTCATGAAAGAACTCCGGGTTCAATGCCATTTCTGCAAGTTACAGACAGCATGAAGGATATTGTACCCACTATATGTGTTGATTATCTTGATCATGGTGAAAAAATTCTCGGTCTCTATCTTCTGGAATTGGATCAGGGTATTCTGAGAATACCGGTTCATTCAGAAAGAGTTCACGAATTCATTCGCGGAAGAACAGAATTAAAACTCAGATGTTATGGGCCTTTAAAAGTGAATCAGATTATAGAATACTCGAGATCCATAAACTTTGGGAAGTGTGTCTCAATTTCTTCTATTGGATCCTCGTTTATGATACTGGGTTCTCTTTCTGGTGATTCAATATCTGACGCAATCGAGGTATCAGGCAGAAAGGTGAGAGTTCATTTTCATGAATTCAAATTCGAATCTTTTCATTTCTCAAAGAAGATATGTTATTCCATCCTTCCAGGATCCGATGAACACAAGTTGGTTCTCAACTATCTCGGCAGAAGTATTCCCAAATACTGATGGGTAGAATTCAATAAATCAGGATGTTCAGCCTTCGGTCTTCCTGACAATCATGCTTATTTCGCCGTTTTTTTCTTTGTACTGGGTTATCCTGAGCTTGGAAGCATTAGCCATTCCATCGAACAGTTCCTTCGAATAGGGAAACTTTTCCTTTTCGATCAGAATGTTTGCATCCTGTCCGGGATCGAGTTGAAAATATAATCCCTTCATTACGCTCTTCAGATAGTTGAAAGGGTCTCCGCCGCAGGATATGTGCCTGTGATCCTCTGTTAACACATAATAATATTTTATCCATGTATAATAGGTTTGAGTAGAAATCTAAACC